>CAZIWJ010000060.1:0-16015 GCA_964542855.1 uncultured Roseivirgaceae bacterium | reverse complement strand
TACCACACAGACTTTATGTAAAATAACGTACTAAACACGATGGCGTTCAATATATTCGCAGAGTTATATTTTATAGCAAAAATAATCAATATTAAACATACTCCAACAAATAAGGATTAATTTTTATTGTATGTTAATAAAGTAATCTTTTTTTGTTTTAAAATGAGAAATAATGTAACAACATTATTAAAAGGTTAATTACTGATACTTATCAATCTGATATGATTCTGCGATTAGCAAGTTACCTGTAGAACTTACTAAAGGTTTACTCTTTGGGCTACGAGTTCCCTTTTAATCGCTGTACTTTACCAGTTTTATCTACCGTAAGATCTGGTCAGATCAGGTAAACCATGCCCTAAAAAATTGGCTTGTTTAGTAATTAAACCTGGAATGCTCGTCAGCAAAAACACAATTTCAACAGCCCCTCAATAATTTTCCAGTGTAAAGGCAGCGACCTCTCCGTTGTAAGTTTTCCTTATAACTACCGAATTGCCATTCATAAACACTGAAGGTTCAAAGTTACTGGCTACCGGCCGGTTAAAGATCAGTTCTCCGTCGGCACTGTACAGATAAGAAAATGACTGTACTTTATCGGTAATAATAATTAAAGCCTTACCAGGAGAAAAAGTGTAATACTGAACACTGTAAGCATTATTTTCCAGCGCGGCCGGGCTTATGAAAGAACTATTGATCAGCTCTTCTCCTTCCTCGTTTAACACCTGTATACTATTACGGGTATTCACTGCAATCAGGTAATTTTTAGCATTAACCGAGGATACCAGTTGAAACCGGGCATAAGGGTTGGGCCTGAAATACTGGTTTTGCCGAAGTACTTCTCCTTTAAGATTAATTTCATACAGTAATCCGTCTTCCCTGATGAAGGTAATACCTGTATTACCGAAGCTGTTCCCGTAGTTAATGAATACCGGGCTCGTGGTTTTACCGCCAACTTCGATGGGGAAACCCGGATACTGCCGGCCCGACCTTTTCAGCAGGTTAAGCATCCCGTTTTTTTGCAGGGCCACGATATAGTCTTTTCCGAGTAAACGGAAATGAAAAGGTGGAGAAGATGGCGTTCCCCCGATGCTGCGGGGAGTCCAGCCTTCCAGGTTTTCCCGGGCTTTATTGTAAATTTTTAACCTGCCCTCCCGGTCTGCGGTAAGAAAACGGTACCTTTTGCTATTATCATAATCGACCAGGGACAAGAAGAATATATCGCTTTCTTCTTCAACGTATAGTGGATACCCTTCCACCGGATTCCCGTTTCTATCGATAATGTGGATGGCCCCGGGGGTAGCGAAGAACAATTGCAGCTTGCCATTCCTGTAGAAATCAACTTGCATGATTTCACTAATCACGGGCTGCCCGATAGAATCTTTCCACAGTAGTTCCCCTTCAGCTCCGAACAGGTAAAGATTGTAGTCTTCATCCTGCAGAACCGTTTCTGTTGTATTATCCACGTGGTTTGTAACCAGGTAAGGGCGGGTAATACTATTCTTCTCCATGCGTGCCAGTTGCCTGATTTTAGCGCCTGAACGCCTGGCTACCGGCCGGGCACCGTTATCTTTATGAACCACCAGGTTTGAGTAAACCAGGTCGTCAACATTACTAAATTGCAGGGCCATCCGGTCGTATTGCCTTAACTCGGGAAAATACTGGTTGAATATTGCCTGCCAGCTTTCGTTTAACCTGGGTTGCAGGTATTCAATGGCATACGGGATGGTAAAGAATACATTAAAGTTCGATTCTTTAATTAAGTCTTCCATGAAAATGGTTTGCTTTACTGATCTGGCCCAGGTATTATCGGTTTCCAGGTCTTTAATGAAGCTTTTAAGCCCCAGAACTGTATTGGCTATAACCAGGTGTTGGTCAGTGTACAGGTAGTAGCAATCTCTGAACCCTGTAATATCGTGCCCCAGCAAGGCCCGCGGAAAATCGTTCATTTCCATTCCCTGCAGGAGGTAGTTTCCAAACTGTTCGCTGAAGCTACTGCTCCGCCGACCGGAAACCGCTTCATTCATCAGTTGTAAACTGTTGGAAATACCTGTTGAGTCTTCTATACCCAGAATTAATAATTTGTCGGGGCTCTCAGTATTCACCGATTCCAGGATGGCATAAGCCGCCTCACCACTAAGTTCAGCCGTGAACATCTGCAGGTATTCTTCTAGGTCGTTACTGGCTATTTTTTCACTTACTGGTACCGACAGGTCACCTTCCCGGCGTTGGTAGCTGCTTAATGCAGCCCGCCAGGCCAGCGGATTATTCAGGTGAACATGATACAGGACAGCAGTTCGGTTAGGAATTAACCGCTCCAGCGAAAACTGCCCGGGCCGCTGCCCCGCAAAGGTATCCAGGTAAGTAGTTACACTATCGGATGCCCGGTTACTGAAACCGCTTAATGCTAGTTGCTCGTCGGTGATATTAACATCGTAGTACAAAGCACTGCAAAAAAACTTTAATGCGTTTACGCTTTGCTGTTCGGTAAAAACACTGAATAGCTCGGGAAGCGACTGTGTATTCACGTATAAGTTTCCAAAGTCGTTACTCAGGCTGGGCATCGTACCAAACTGCTTATGTATTTGGCGAAACTTAAATTCTTTTTTACCGGTAATGAGCCGGATAGCATCTTCTACCAGGAATGAATCGAAACTACCAGCTAAAACCCCTTCGTGTTTGATGTAAGAAAATACCGGCTCACTGTTCTGGTTCACAAATTCGCGGATTACCTTCGAACGATAATTCCTTTCCTGCAGGGTGAAACTCCCGCTATCCAGCAAGCTTTTAATTGTTTCACCGAGCAGGTTTTGTAATTGACCGGCATTGTCTTCTACCAGGAACAGGTAGCCGAACTGGCTGCTGCTACGTTTGTGCAGCGAAATAAGTACCTGCTGATTAGCAAATGCTTTCTTTAAAGCCAGCGAGTCTGAAGCCTGGTTGCTGAGAAACGTAACCGACTCCTTCATTTCCCGGAAGAAAGCCGTTGCCGATAAAGCTGAGAAGAACGACTTGTTGCTCCCCTTATACCAGGCCCGGTAAGGTTGATCGGTTTCGTAAACAGCCAGGGCAGAATTAGGCACCAGGCCCCAGGCGGTTATGGGCTGCTTTGTTGCGTATATACCAAAATAGTACCCTGCCCCGGCAATAGCGAGCAGAATAACCAACAAAATTATCCTTCTTTGCACCTGTTAATTTTCTTTATTTGTTGTGCGATTATTTTGCAGGCCGTAAAACCCGACCAACTGATTATTTAAACTGTCTTTAACGCTCAGGCAATTCAAAAAAATACTGTTTTCACATGGCTGATCATTTTTTCCTTACACAAAAAGAAAAGTATACCGGAGAAGTAAAACGCCTTTCCGGTCGCAATAACTGGTTGTCAGCCACAAGGGTTATTCTGTTCATTGTTACCCTGGTGCTCTTTATTTACTTTACCAATGAACGCGAAATCAGCGCAATGATTATTAGCGGGGGTACTGGTTTGGCCGTTTTCCTGGTTTTAATATCTTTTCAGAATAAAGTTAAGTACAAGCTACTGATCTTTCAGTATTTACTTAAAATTAACGAGGAAGAAATAAACCGGGCCTCATTTAACTTTACAGAACTGGATACCGGTGAACGGTTTTTAACCCAGCAACACCCTTACGCATACGATCTGGACGTTTTTGGCAAGCATTCGCTTTTTACCCTGGTTAACCGATCGGGTACCGAAGGGGGGAAACAGCTTACTGCCAGCTGGCTGCTGGAAGCCAGCACTACCGATGAAATTGCCTTACGGCAGCAGGCGGTAAAAGAGCTGGCTAACCAGAATGAATGGTGCCAGAAACTGCAGGCTTACGGACGGCTAACTAAAAATCATTCGCCAAAAGACTTGCTTGAGTGGATTGCCCTGGAGGAACACCCGGCACTTTCTATTACCATGCTGGCCATTCTGCGTCTGCTCCTGCCGGTAATAACCTTGTTGGCCATCGGGGCTTATTTCCTGTTCGATGTTGCCGCTTATGTACCCCTACTGGCTATTGTACTTAACGGGATGGTTTTGTACCGGATTGCTGCCCCGGTAGCGGAAATATACACCCGTACCCGCAAGGCCTCATCGGTACTACAGGGGTATTTGGCCATGTTTAAACACATTACCGACGGCAATTTTTCATCGGCACGGATAAACCACCTGAAAGAAAAGCTGTCTCACGATAATCACCGGGCTATCCGGGGCACCCAGTCATTAACCCGGATTGTGGAACGGTTAGATACGCGGGGCAACCTGTTCTATCATATACTCAATATAATTTTTCTGCTCGATGCCTGGCATTACCTTTCTTCTCTCACCTGGAAAAAGAATAACCAGGGAGAAATTGCTGATTGGCTCGCCGTGGTTGAACAATACGAAGCCCTGGTTAGCCTGGCCGGTTTTACGTTCCAGCACAGCGACTACGTATTTCCGGAAATTTCATCAGCTCCTTACAAGTTTGAGGCTAACAACATGGGGCATTGCCTGATTGGCAAAGATATTCGGGTGCTGAATAACTTTTCCATGAAAGGAAAAGGCGAAGTTGGATTAATTACCGGATCGAACATGTCGGGGAAAAGTACTTTTCTGCGAACGGTTGGGACCAACGCCGTACTGGCCCTTTCCGGGGCACCGGTTTGCGCGTCTTCCATGACTATATCCCCCACACAGGTCTTCACCAGCATGCGCACTCAAGATTCGCTGGAGGAAAACATATCGTCTTTCTACGCCGAACTGAAGCGACTCCGTGCCATGCTCGATACAATCGAAGAAAAAGGCCGGGTATTATTTCTTGTTGATGAGGTGCTGAAAGGTACTAATTCTGTAGACCGCAACAATGGGGCTATTTCCCTCATTCGCAAGCTTACAGCCCGGGAGGCCATGGGATTAATTTCTACCCACGATGTTGCCCTGGGAGAGCTGAGTACCGAACTCCCCCAGGTTAAAAATTACAGCTTCAACAGCGTTATTGAAGGCGATGAAATCCGGTTCAGTTACCGGTTAAACGATGGCATTTGTAAAAGCTTTAATGCCAGTAAACTCATGGAAAATATGGGTATTACTTAGCCGCCGCCGAAGTCATGCGCTTGCGTTCGTTTTCATCGAGGTAAATTTTACGCATCCGCATCGAAAGCGGAGTAATTTCCAGGTATTCATCTTTCTGAATGTACTCCAGTGCTTCTTCGAGGGAAAACTGGCGCTTGGGGGCTATTTTGCTGTTATCGTCCGATCCGGCAGCCCGCATGTTAGTTAGTTTCTTCCCTTTTTGCACGTTTACCACCAGGTCGTTATCGCGGGAATGCTCACCAATAACCTGCCCGGTATACAGTTCTTCACCCGGGTTTACAAAGAAAATACCACGATCCTGGAGTTTATCGATCGAGTAAGCCGTACCGGGTCCGTTTTCCATGGAGATGAGCGAACCGTTAATTCGCCCGGAAATATTGCCTTTATACGGCTCGTAAGCTTTAAAGCGGTGCGACATAATTGCTTCACCAGCGGTAGCGGTTAGCACGTTATTCCTCAGCCCGATTAGTCCGCGCGAGGGAATATCAAATTCCAGGTGCTGCATATCACCCCTGGGCTCCATGACCAGTAACGATCCTTTTCGCTGGGTAACCATTTCAATTACCTTTCCCGAACTTTCATCGGGTACCTCTACCACCAGGTTCTCAATGGGCTCAAGTTGCTGGCCATCAGCTTCTTTTAAAATTACCTGGGGCTGGCCAACCTGTAATTCATATCCTTCCCGTCGCATGGTTTCAATAAGAATAGCAAGGTGCAGTACGCCCCTGCCGTAAACCAGGAACTTATCCTCGCTCTCTGTTTCCTCTACCTTCAGGGCCAGGTTCTTTTCTGTTTCCTTCAACAGGCGGTCTCTTAGGTGCCTGGAGGTAACAAATTTTCCTTCCTTGCCGAAGAAAGGCGAATTATTAATGGTGAACAGCATGTTCATGGTGGGCTCATCGATGGAAATACGAGGCAGTGCAACAGGATTTTCGCGGGTAGTTACTGTTTCACCAATCTCAAAATCTTCTATTCCAACCAGCGCACAAATATCGCCCGAGTGGGCTTCCGTTACCTTGGCTTTTCCCAGGCCTTCAAATACGTAAACTTCCTTAATCCTTATATTTTTAACCGTATTATCTCTTTTTGCCAGGGCCAGGTTCATGTTTTCCTTAATTGTTCCCCGGTGAATTTTGCCGATAGCAATCCGGCCCACGAATTTTGAGTAATCGAGCGAACTGATTTGCAGTTGCGGATCTCCTTCCCTGACCGGAGCTTCGGGGATGTGCTTCACAATGGCGTCGAGCAGCGGGGTGATGTCTTCACCGGGTGTTTTCCAGTCATCGGACATCCAGCCCTGTTTGGCAGAACCGTAAATGGTTACAAAGTCGAGTTGCTCCTCATCGGCATCGAGGTTGAACATCAGGTCGAATACCATCTCGTGCACCTCATCGGGCCGGCAGTTTGGCTTGTCTACTTTATTAATGACAACAATTGGCTTCAGGTTTAGGTCGAGTGCTTTCCCCAGTACAAACCGGGTTTGTGGCATGGGGCCTTCAAAGGCATCGACCAGCAGTAACACTCCGTCGGCCATTTTTAACACCCGCTCTACTTCCCCCCCGAAGTCGGAGTGACCCGGGGTATCAATGATATTTATTTTAATATCTTTGTAACGGATCGATACATTCTTGGAGGTGATGGTGATTCCCCTTTCGCGCTCCAGGTCCTGGTTATCCAGTATCAGGTCTTCACTTTCCTGATTTTCGCGGAATAATTTGGCCGCGTGAATGATTTTGTCTACCAGGGTAGTTTTGCCATGATCAACGTGTGCGATGATGGCAATATTTCTAATTTGATTCATCATGTTAGTTAACAGTACTACAGCATTGGTGCAACGAACACCATTACTTTGTAATTATTTGCAAAGCTAATAAACCTGAAGGGATTACTTGGTATGTTTCTGCTGCTCAGGTATAAAATTAGGTTGTTCAAGTGTTCTCATTTCTTACGTTGTACGATAACTGGCGAGCCTGAATGTCGTTGACTTAATGTAGACAGTAACTTTGCCCCCAAATTAAAATGTATTCTATGAAAAAGCTCCTCGCCGGGTTAGGTGTACTTTTCTCCATTGTTCTTATCGCCCTCATTACTGTTCCATTCCTCTTCAAAGACGAGATTAAAGCTGCTCTCGACCGTACTATTCAGCAATCAGTTGAAGCACAGGTTTACTATAATGCAGACCAGGTTAGCGTCGGATTGTTCAAAAACTTCCCGAATCTTACGGTAGGCCTGGGCGATTTTGGTATCGTAGGCAAACAGGCATTTGAAAATGACACGTTGTTTGCCACCCGAAGCCTGGATGTGGAGTTCGACCTGTTCAGCCTGTTTAACGAAAAACCCGTGGTAAACGGTATTTTCCTGGACCAACCGCTTATCCAGATTAAAGTGCTCGAGAACGGCCTGGCCAACTACGATATTGCCAAAACCGACACCACGAGTGAAGTTCAGCCTGCCGATACAACTTCAGGTAATTTACAAATTGCCGTTGATCACTGGCAAATAATTAACGGTCGCATAATATACGATGATCAACTTTACAGCACTTACATCGATATGAAAGGGGTTAACCATGAAGGAAGTGGAAATTTCACCCTGTCGGTATTTGATATGGTTACCCAATCATCATTCAACGAATTTGTGCTTGCCTACGATGGAGTAAAATACATGAACGAGGTGGCCGTGGAAGCTGATGTTACCCTCAACATGAATTTAAACGATTACATTTTTACTTTCCGCAAAAACCAGCTTGCCATTAACGATTTTGCTTTTGGAGTAGATGGCACTTTTGCCATGCCTGAGTCTGGCGGGTACGATATGGACCTCTCGTTCGATACCGAACAAAATTCTTTTAAAAACCTGCTTTCTCTTATTCCCGACGCCTACCTTTCGGGATATGAAAACCTGGAAACTGCCGGAAGGCTGGCTTTCAACGGGTTTGTAAAGGGAATGTATGACGATAATACCCTACCCTCCTTCCAGGTTAACCTACAGGTAGATGATGGTATGTTTCATTACCCCGACCTGCCCGAATCGGTGGAAGATGTACAGATTAACCTGCTGGTCGACAATCCCGACGGAGTAATTGATAACACCCTGGTTAACCTGAAGTCATTTAAAGCCCGACTGGGGAACAACCCCGTTAACATGTCGCTCTTCCTGAAAGACCTGGTTTCTTACAACATCGACATGGAAGCAAATGCCAGCCTGGACCTCGCTGAACTGGGGAAATTCATCCGGCTAGATGGTACCCAACTGAAAGGCCTGTTCACCCTGGATATGTCGGCCAGGGGAACATACGATTCCCTAACCAACACGATTCCCCGCATGAATGTAAACATGGGGTTAAAAGATGGCTTTGTTCGTTACGACGACTACCCGATTCCACTGGAAGCCATAAACTTTAATGCTGAAGTAATAAATACAACCAGCAAGCTGAACGACACGGAAGTGCGGGTAAATAACTTTAACCTGCTCCTGGACGAACAGCCTCTTTCGGCCAGCATGACCCTGACTAACCTGGCCGATTACACCTGGGATGTGGCCGTAAACGGAGGAATTGACCTGGAAAAAATTCAGCATTTTTATCCGTTAGAAGGCATGGATGTAAAAGGGATTTTGAAAGCTAACATCAAGAGCAGTGGAAAATACTCCGATGTAGAAGCGGAACGATACGAAGCCCTGCAAACCTCAGGTACAGTTGAGGCTCGTGATTTTTACTATGCCGACCTTGATTTACCCCAGGGTTTTGCCGTGAGTAGTGCAAAAGCGAGCTTCAACCCGCAGCAGGCTCAGTTAACCGATTTTAAGGGACAGCTCGGAAAAAGTGATATTCAACTCGACGGAAATGTTCAGAACTACATTGGCTACCTGGTAAAAGAAAATGAGCCGGTTAGGGGAGAGCTTAACCTTACTGCTGCTTTATTAGACCTGAACGAATTCATGACGGAAGCAGACACCAGCGCTACTGAACCTGCCGATACGGCATCAATGAAAGTGATTGAAGTACCTAAAAATATCGATTTTGTATTCGCGGCTAATATTGCACAGGTTAAATACGATAACCTTGATTTAAGAAATGTAGAGGGAAAAATAACCGTCCGTAACGGCAAGGTAAGCATGAACCCGGTTAATTTTAACACGCTAGGCGGAATGTTCGCCGTGCAGGGAACGTATGATACGCAAAACCCCGAAAAACCAGCGTTCGATTTTAAACTGGATATTGACGAACTGGGGATAAAAAAAGCCTACCAGTCTTTTAATACCGTACAGGCCCTGGCGCCGGTTGCTCAAAATATGACCGGCAATTTTTCTACCGACTTTAGTATGAAGGGTTTACTGGCTCAGGACATGACCCCGGTGCTGGCTTCAATTACCGGTGGGGGAATCTTAAAAATTGTAGAAGCTGCGTTAACCGATAGCAAACTGATTGCAGGAATTAATAACGTAACCAATCTGGGCGGGAATAATAATTCAGCCAGCCTGCAGGATGTTATTCTGAGTGCGGAAATTCGTGATGGCCGGGTGTTTGTAGAGCCCTTTGAACTAAATATCGGGAACGTTAAAACGGTTGTGGCCGGTAGCAACGGTATCGACGGTAGCCTGGACTACTCCATGAAGCTGAATATTCCCGCAGGTGAAATCGGAAGCGCCGTAAACCAGGCCATCGGTACACTTACAGGCAACAGAATTTCCGGGAATGCATCAACGGTGGTGTTAAACCTGGGGGTGAACGGCACTTATAATGATCCGAAGGTAAAGCTCCTCGGTGCAGAAACAGAAGGCGGTTCTACCGGCCAGGCCAAGGCCGCAATTGAGTCCAGGCTAAAGCAGGAAAAAACAGAGCTGAAAGCAAAGCTGGAAAAACAGAAATCAGAAGCAAAGGCCAAAGCAGAAGCAGAAGCAGAAAAGCTGAGAAAGGAAGCCGAGGCAAAAGGTAAAGCTGAAGCCGAAAAATTGAAGCAGAAAGCCAAAGAGAAAACCGAATCGCTCACTAAAGAAGCAAAAGAAGAAGCTAAGAAAAAGCTGAAGAAAATATTTAAACCACCCTATTAACCTGTTTTTTCATCTCAATCGCCAACAAAACGGACGCCTGTGTATTTATATATGAACACACAGGTTTTTCGTTATGGTAAGCCAATCAACCGACCTTTTACACCTTCAGGCTTATATGCTTTCCAGCATACCTGAAACTGCTGTAATTTTACTGGATAGTAATACTATTGTGCGGTTTGCTAATGGTACCCTCGAAGATGTACTTTTAACACGGGTAAACCTGAATGAAGACCAGTATCCCAATTTTAGTGAAGTAGTACCCGGGGAATTTTATAATTTACTAAAAGAACCTGTAACAAGTGTAATCAGCAACGAAGATGAACAACCGGTTACGGTAAGGCTTTCCGGGCTTCTGTATAGTACCATAAAAATGTATCGCCCTGCAAACAGTGGCCCGCCAATGGCGATCATTACATTTCAACAACCGAACCCTTACTTCTCAACGGCTGAACATATTCATCAGCATTTTCTCCGGGGCATCGCCGGTATTACCTCACACGATTTAAAATCACCGTTGAAGAGCATACAGGTACTGCTCGATTTACTGGTGAACACTAATGACCCGACCGAGCAAAAAAAAATATCCTCCAGGATGGAGAATATGATTACATCTATGCTGGAAAACCTGGAAACCTTAACTGATGTATTGAGTGCAGATAATAACATTCATTCCATTCCCGTTCCGGTTTCCTTTGAAGAAATTCTCCACGAGCATTTAGAAAACCTACACGGCCAGATCATAAGCTCAGGAGCAAAAGTTAACTACGACTTTTCAGCTTGCCGGGAAATTTATTTTCCCAAACCCTTTATAAAAAGTATCATGCTTAACCTGTTGTCCAACGCACTGAAATACCACCACGCTCAGCGGTTGCCGGTAATATCATTTCGCAGTTCGAGAAAGCCAGGTAAAGTTTTGCTAACGGTTGAAGATAATGGCATTGGTATTGACCTACACAAGTATGGTAACAAATTATTCGGGTTGCATAACACCTTTCATGAACATAAAGATTCAAGAGGTATCGGACTTTACCTGGTAAAAAAACAACTGGAACTTATGGGAGGCTCCATTGAGGTAGATAGTGAGGTAGGAAAAGGAACTACGTTTACGATTACTTTTCTGTTTGAAAAAAACCAGGAAGGCTAATTTGATCGAGATACCTTGATAGCTGTTTGGAAGTAGCCAGCACGTTAATCTGCTCAATTTGCTGCAAATTATGTGTAAACACCACTTCTACGTAAAAACCAAAAATCACATAAAGCATGGCGATTCCATTCATTTCTCTTTTAATGCAGATCAATTCTCCGTCCGACCACAAAAAATGTGACTTATTACTTAATGAAAGTGTACTAAAGGAAATCGGCGTCATTGCCAAGGATTTTAAGTTTAAAAAGTACCTTAGGCCTTGAATTGTAAATCAATGAAAGAGTAAAACTTTTGCAGGCTGTTATTAGTACCAGTTTATCAGATTTAAAATTAAGAAATACCGGGGAGAATACATAAGGGGTTTTCATAGAATTAATATTAAAATAATGTGATGCTACACCAGGAAGTAAAGAAAACATTTGGAAACCGTTTACGGATCAGGGTATGTGGGCTGTGTGTGGAGAATAATAAGCTACTGGTAATAAAACATACCGGTTTAGGCAACCGATCATTTTTCCTTGCCCCCCCGGGAGGAGGTATGGATTTCGGTACTGATGCCCGGGCAAACCTGGTTAGGGAATTCCGGGAAGAAACGGGGATTGCTATTACTGTTGGTACTTTCCTGTTTGTTTACGAGTATGTAAATGATCCTTTACACGCCGTTGAATTATTTTTCCGGGTGAAAAAAACCGGCGGTAACCTGGTTACAGGTAATGATCCTGAATTATCTGAAGCTAATCAGATCATTCATTCGGTAGGTTTTCTATCTTACCAGGAAATTATATCTTACCCGGAAGGGCAACCCCACGGGATATTTAACTACTGTTCTTCGTTAGAAGAATTACTAAATTTAAAGGGTTATTTTACGTCATCTGCCAATTGCATTTAGATTTAATTGCGTTTTACGTAATGATTTAATTATTATTGCAGAAAAAATTGACCTATGAATATTACCAGGATACTTACTATTGTATTCTTTCTAATTGCCGCAGGGTTGGCTGTTTTTCTGTTCACACGAATTAAAGAAAGTATCGATCAGGAAAAGTACGTTAAACGGGTTGAGGAAAGAATTATTGACAAGCTAAAGCTTATACGCGATCTTGAACTTGCTTACCTGGATGCTAATGGTCAATACACCAGCGACTTCGATAATTTAATCAACTTTGCCGACAGTGGAAAGATATTCATCACTGAGCGAAAGGAAAAAATCATTACGCTTGATTACGGTGCCGATAGCGTTAGCATAACAATTGATACCCTGGGAAGTGTCCCGGTAAGAGATTCAATTTTATCGAAGCCTGATTACGAGTGGATCAATCACAATCAACTGGCTTACGTGCCGCCAAATAACAATAACAAATTCATTCTCTTCGCCGACAAGATCGACCGGAACGGTTTTATGGTAGATGTGTTTGAGGCGAAAGACCCGGATCCTATTAATCCCAACCGGAAAGGTAAAGAAAGTGTACGAGGCCCGCTGAAAGTTGGCTCGCGTACTGAAGTTTCTACTTCCGGTAACTGGGAGTAAATTAATTTTTAAACGCTGAACATTCTATAACTTTGGCAGAAGGAGCTCATCAGGTAGTAAGGAAAGTAAAAGACAGAAATGTATTCAGTGTAGATGATCTGAAGCATTACGATCTGCAGTTGCTTATAAGCAATTACGAGTTCCAAATGTGCGTTATTGACACACGCGACCAAAAGTGCCTGTTACTTGAAGATTATACTTTTAACGAACTACTGGAAACTGATGCCCTTACTAAAGCAATTTTTAAGTTGTTTGAAGGGCATCATTTGTTAATGGCTGGTTACTGGAACGAAATAAAGGTAGCTATCAGAAACCAAAAGTTTCACCTGGTTCCCAGGGAAATCTTCGAGAAAAACAACCTGCCAACTTACCTCCAGCTAAACGGAAACATAGATACTGATACCGAATACATTACGTATTACGAGCACAAAGATGCCAGTACGGTATGCGTATTCGCCATTAATTCAGCCATCAAACAGCGTCTGGACTCGATTTATATCAATCGGCAGGTTACCTACATTCACCAATCCTCTGCAATTATAGAAGGCCTGCTCCACGATTACAAACATCATAAAACCGATGCTGACCTGGTACTCCTCTTCGGAAGAGATAACCTGATTATTACCAGGATAACCAACAACAAGCTTGAATTTTTAAACCGGTTCCTGCTGGTAGATGAGCAGGATGCAGTGAAATACACCCTCACGGTTATGAAAGAACTGGGTATTTCTCCAGATCGTGCCAACGTTGAACTCAGGGGAGAAATTTATGATTCAGATTCACGTTACCAATCACTTTATAAATATATACACGCGCTTTCATTCTGTAAAAAGCCTTCTTACCTTACTTTCAGCTTCGAGTTTGATGAACTGAAGGAACACGCTTTCAGCGATTTATACGGTATGTACCTCTGCAGGTAGATCCTCACGCTTCACTTATTTACGTAATGGCTGACACAATTAAAACTGCTGTATTTCCCGGTTCCTTTGATCCATTCACCAATGGCCATCTGGATATTGTATTAAGGGGGCTGAGGTTATTCGATAAAATTGTGGTTGGCATAGGACACAACGCCAACAAAAAGAGGTACTTCCCGGTAGATAAAATGTCCGATTACATCAACCAAACTTTTCAGCATATCGACGGGGTTGAAGTTGTTGTTTACGATGAGCTTACAGCCAATCTTGCCAAAAAATACAACGCCGGTTTCTTGCTTCGTGGCCTCAGAAATACCACAGACTTTGAGTACGAAAACAGCATTTCACAGGTAAACCGTTATCTTTTCGAAGACCTGGAAACTGTATTCCTCATTACTTCTCCCCAGTTTGCAGCTATAAGTTCTTCCATTGTGCGAGAAGTACACCGGTACGGGGAAGATGTGAGTGAGTTTATTCCTTACTCCCTTTAACGATTAACCAGGTACTTCCTGAAAATGTAGCGGATTGAATTGTAGGAATTATAAAGCGCTTCCTGCACCTCTTCTTCCCGGAACCACTTAAGCGCCGTAATATCTTCTTCCAGCTGAGGCTGCATATCAGTATCGTCAATGCACCTCATGGCATACCAGTAAGTTTTCTTTAAGTAATTTTTACCCCCCCGCTGATACGTATGCCAGGTATGGTCAATTTTATTCGCCAGTTCTACCTTTACGTTGCACTCTTCTTCAACTTCCCGGCAGGCTCCTTCTTCTGCTGATTCCGGCTTTTCCAGCTTGCCCTTGGGTAAGTCCCATACGTTATGCCGGTAAATCATCAGGTAACGGCAATCTTTCTTTACAATTCCTCCCGCCGCTTCAATAATGGTATACCGGCTTTTAATATACGCTATCGCTTCCTCCAGATTGGGCAAAGCAAAAACAAGGCTGTCTAGTTTTTTAACCTGCTTTTTACCAAAAAAATCGAGTGCTTTTTCAATGTACAGCGCATCGGCATGCTCAATAAACACATCGCCAATAAGGGGTACATTTTCAATGGAAATGGTTTTGGCATTGATACAGGCATCGTACTCAGTACTACAAACCTTGTGGTTTAGGGCTACAAAACGTAAAGGCGTATCATTTACAAAAATGTGCATAATTACTTGAAACCGATTTGGCTTCCTCCGGGTCCGTTTTTTTCAATTTCCTCTACACTGTCCATTACTTTATCGCGCAGCTTTTCTTTATATTTCATCAACTGGCTGGCCGTCGTTTCACTGTGCGTTCCCAGGATTTCTGCAGCAAGTATGCCCGCATTCCTGGCGCCGTTCAGGGCAACCGTAGCTACGGGTATTCCGGCCGGCATTTGCAGAATGGACAACACCGAGTCCCAGCCATCGATTGAGTTTCCTGACTTCACCGGCACCCCGATTACCGGCAGGGTAGTTAGGGAAGCTACCATTCCCGGCAGGTGTGCCGCTCCTCCCGCGCCGGCAATAATTACTTTAATTCCCCGCTCTCTCGCCCGTCGGGCATATTCCACCATTCGGTCGGGGGTCCGGTGCGCTGAAACAATGGTCGTTTCAATGGCTACGTCCAATTCTTCAAGAATATTTACAGCTTCCATCATAACCGAAAGGTCAGACTTACTGCCCATAATGATACTTACTTCGGGTGTATTCATGCAATAACTTGGAAATTACTTTTCACAAAGGATATTTTATCCCTCAATTGTTTTTCATTGTCGGCCAGGATAGTGATGTGCCCCATCTTCCGGAAAGGCCGGGTATCGGCTTTTCCGTATAAATGGACATATAACCCCGGCTGTTCCAACACTTTATCCAGACCGTCATATACCACTTTCCCCGTAAAACCGTCTTCTCCCAGGAGGTTTACCATACCCGAAAGCTGCCGGGTACCTGTATCTCCCAGCGGCCAGCCCATAATGGCGCGGAGATGCTGCTCGTACTGGGAAGTGTAATTGGCCTCGATGGTATGATGACCACTATTATGGGGCCTTGGTGCTACTTCATTTACCAGGATCTCTCCGGATTGATCGATAAACATTTCAACCGCCAGCAGTCCGGTGATCTGCATTTTCTCTGCAACGTTCAGGGCGATTTTCTGCGCTTTTTCGGCCTGCCCCGGCGCCAGTGCTGCCGGGGCCAGTTGGTAGTCGAGGATGTTCTGCCCAGATTGAAAGAATAATTCTACCACAGGATACACACAACTTTCGCCTGTTACCGACCGGGCTACAATAACCGACAGCTCTTTGGCGATATCAACCCGGTTTTCTATTAC
>CAZIWJ010000059.1:9342-16069 GCA_964542855.1 uncultured Roseivirgaceae bacterium | reverse complement strand
AAGCCAGATGATGGCAAAAAGTAAGGTGAGTAACAACGTAAAACCCCGTCCTAACACCGCATATAAGGGGGTGAAGAGCAGGTACACCCCAAACAAAAACCCGAGTCCACCCAGGCGTTCATTGTTCCAGATTAACTGCGCCCAGCGACGCACGCCGGAAAGTTGAACATCGTAGGTACTTACAAGGTAATAAAGATTCGGAGTAACCTGGTAAAAAACCAACGGGGCTTTTTGGGCGTGGCTGTACATTCCCGCCAGGCTTTCCGGCAGGCCAAGCAGGAAGCAACTCTGGTATTCTTTTTTGGGTAGTATGCGTTGAAAGTTTTCCAGGTCGATGGCAAACCGCAGCTGCTGGTCGCCGCGGTAATCAGAGGCAGGGATAAATTTCAGGTAGAATTTCCGGCATGCGCTAATAATATCTTCTTTGCGGTAAAGGCAACTGAAATCATGGGCAGCCAGTTTCACCAGTTCAACCCGCTGCTGCGCATCGCTGACCAGGGGTTTATGAATAAACCCGGCTTTACGCAGCACCTCGGTGTAAGCATCATTGGAGAGGGAAGAATCGGAAAGCGACCAATCGAGCCCGTTCCAGAGCTGGTTATATTCCCCCCTGTTCTTCTTGCGCGATTGTTCCAGAATGTCAAGCACCAGGCAATAACTCATTGTAACAATTGGTTTTAATTGAAGGTAACGAAAGGAATCCGGTTAAGCTACAGGTTACAGGCCCGGGTTTTTTATTACTGCTAATCCGTGCCGTACGACTCAATAAGATTTTCCCTATCTTTATTATCCTATGGACGACCACAAATACCTTTCACTGCTTGCCGAAAAATACCCAAATGCATTTGAAGCAACCCGGGCTCAGGCAATCCTGGAAGCCCGCCAGCACCTGATTAAAGGCACAGAGGTATACCTGAGTGATGTACACGGGGAGCACGAAGCCTTTCAGCACCTGGTAAAAAACGGATCGGGAGTAATTAAGCAAACCGTTGAACACCTTTTTTCTGCCGCCCTTAGTGCCGAAGCCCGTAAGGAATTAACGGGTTTAATTTATTATCCCAAAGGTAAACTGGAATACCTGAACGGCCATCCTCAGTATTTTACCTTCCAGGAGTTAATTCGTTGTATGGTGCAGGTAGCCCAGCACTTTCTTCCCCTCCATACTACCAACCAGTTATCGCACCTGCTGCCCGAAGAGTACACCGACCTGGTGCTCGACCTGGTGCTGCGCCTCGATGATACCCCCGGCTACGCCGACCAGCTTATTCAATCGAGCGTACACCTGGGGCTGGGCCACCAGCTGATTAATTACCTGGCCACGCTTATTCAAAAAATGAGTGTGCAGCACATGCACATTATCGGTGATATTTACGACCGCGGCCCCGGCGCTGAAATTATTGTTGATGAACTCATGGGCCACCAGTCGTGCGATTTTCAGTGGGGTAACCACGACATTGTATGGATGGGGGCAGCTTCCGGCTCGGAATCTTGTATGGCCAACGTGCTGCGGTTAAGTTTGCGGTACGGCAATACCGATACGCTGGAAAAGGGCTACGGTATTCACCTCATGCCACTGGCATCTTTTGCCCTGGAGCATTACAAGGATGACAAAAGCCTGAGTTTCGAGCCAAAGGTGAGCCCGGATGAGTTACTTAATGAGTCGGAGCAGTGGCTGAACCAGATTATGCACAAGGCTATATCCATTATCCAGTTCAAGTTAGAAGGGCAGTTAATTTTACGCCGCCCCGAATTTAATTTAAACGACCGCCTGCTGCTCGATAAAATTCTTCCCGAAGAGGGCGTCCTGGTTCTTCACGGCAAGCGTTATCCTTTAACCGATCATTACTTTCCTACGATCGACCCGGAAAACCCCTGGCAACTGAGTGAGGAAGAAGCCCGCGTAATGAAAAAAATTTCCCGGTCATTTACGGAAAGCCCCCGCCTGCAGAGCCATGCCCGCTTCCTGTTCGAAAAAGGGAGCATGTTCCACGTTTCCAATAATAACCTGCTCTATCATGGGTGCGTACCCTTAACGCCCGACGGGCAGCTTAAAACCATTAACCTGGGCAAGGGCAATTACAGGGGTAAAGCCCTGTTCGATTTCCTGAACCTGGAAGTTATTAAAGCCCGCTCTTCTCCTGCCGGAAGCGAGGAAGAAAGCTATGCCCTCGATTTACTTTGGTATTTGTGGGCGGGACCCGGCTCGCCGGTATTCGGGAAGCATAAAATGGCAACCTTTGAGCGGTATTTTCTTACCGAAAAAGCCCTGCACCGGGAAATAAAAGACCCCTACTATTCCTACCGCGACGATCCGGCAACCTGCGAAATGATTTTAGAAGAATTCGGGCTCGATGGGAAGCAGTCGGTTATCCTCAACGGCCACGTTCCGGTGGAAGTAAAAGAAGGGGAAAACCCGGTGAAAGCCAATGGGAAGCTCATTGTTATCGACGGTGGTTTTGCCAAGGCTTACCAGTCGCAAACCGGCATTGCCGGCTACACACTTATTCATAATGCCCGCGGCAGGCAACTCATTGCGCACGAGCCTTTCGAGAACCGGGAAATGGCGATTGCCAAAGGAACCGATATTGCCTTTAACAAAACCATACTCGAGCAAGCCCCCGAACTACTTAAAATAAAGGATATGCCGGAGGGTGAAGTTATACAAACCCAGATCAACGACCTGCAAAGGCTACTGGTAGCTTACCAAAACGGTAAGCTGAAAGAGCGAAGCCGGTAGTTTATGCTCCCGGGTTTCCTTTTTTTGAACATTTTTACCTGCAGTAAGCCACCGGGTTAATGGCATACAACAAAGTGAAACTTTAGCACGTTAAAGGGCAGCTTAATGTTATTAAACAGCCACCCTTCCCTGTTAATTTTACCCGGGGTACTCCTACCCCAGCCGGATACCAATCATAATTACATCATCGGTTTGGGCTGCCTTTCCCTTCCAGGCATCGAACTGGTTTTCCAGTGCGTTTTTCTGCTGCTCGCAGGGTAATGAACTAATCTCCACCAAACTCTCTTTCAGCCGTTTATTTAAAAATTTATTTCCTTCCGGACTAAACTGGTCGGGAAATCCATCGGAGTACATGTATACCATATCGCCGGGTTTCCACGAGCCCTTTATTTCTTCGAAGTTTCCCCTGCGTTGAAAGCGTGGAGGCCCTCCAATGGCAGCTTTGGTGCCTTTATATTCTTCCAGTTTACCGTTGCTCACTTTTACTAACGGGCGGTGCGCCCCGGAGTACTTCCAGGTTTTATTTTTAAAGTTCAGGTTAATCAGCCCAATGTCCATTCCGTCGCGGCTATTGGAATCCTCGTCCTGACGAAGGGTTTTCACTACCGAGTGGTTCAGCATTTTCAGTATTTCACCCGGCTGTTTAATACGGCGATGCTTCACGATTGAGTTCAGGTAAGTATTGCCAATGAGCGACATAAAAGCTCCAGGTACCCCGTGCCCCGTGCAATCCACGGCCGCAATCAGGAAAGTATCTTCGTCTGGGTAGGCATACCAGTAAAAATCGCCGCTTACTACATCCCGGCACCGGTAGATAATAAAAAATTCTTCCAGGTGCTGACCAATTTCTTCTTCCCGGGGAAGGATCGCCTCCTGTATATTCTTGGCGTAGTTGATACTGGAAGTAATTTTCTTGTTCTTTTCCTCAATCTCTTTGGTGAGTTCAATAACCTGGTTGGCTTCCTGCAGTTTCTTTTCGCTGTTTTCCAGTTCCCTTTCGGCTTCCTTCCGCTTGGTAATGTCGTGAAAGGTAAAAACTTTCAGCGTACGCTGGCCGTAAGTTACCTCCCGGCTTTCTACCCCCAGTTGAATAATTTCCCGGTCCTGGTTCATTCCCTCCAGTTCCAGGCTATTGTTCAGGGTATAATCGATCTGGGTTGCCGACGCCCCGGTCAGGAACTGGGTAATGGGCACTCCTTTGAGGTCCTGGTCGTTAAAATTGAAAATCTTGCCAAAAGCCA
The DNA here is from genome assembly GCA_964542855.1 of uncultured Roseivirgaceae bacterium. Classification (GTDB taxonomy): domain Bacteria; phylum Bacteroidota; class Bacteroidia; order Cytophagales; family Cyclobacteriaceae; genus CAZIWJ01. The sequence continues at coordinate 12,091 of CAZIWJ010000059.1, read as the reverse complement.
GGTTATGTTCGGTAATTACCCCTTTATCTACAAAAGCAATGCCTTCGGTTCCTACCCGGGCCAGGGTTTGCAGGCGTTCCTCATTATCTCTCGATGCCTCGAGGGTAGCTCGTAAACGTTGTTCGTTCAGAATAGAATCGAGTGCCGCCGCCACGAAAGGAAGTCCTTTTTCAAGCATGTAAACCCCGTTGGTCTGAGGTTCTTCCAGGTAACTGAATTCAATAACGCCGGTAAGGCGGTGGTTACTAATGAGCGGATAAGTAACCAGGCATTTCGGACTAATTTCGGTACCGGTAGTGTAGGCTTTAAAATTTTGTTCCTCTAACAAAAAAAATTGCTTTTTCTGCTGCCTGGCGCAAAGCCCTATTGTACCGCTTCCCATCGGTACGGTAACCGGAATGCCGTCCTGGTAAGTCATGGCGTACCAGGCGGTAAGGTAAAGTTCTTTTTCATCTCCCGAAAGCCGGTACACTGTACCCTCGAGTGCATCGGTGGCTTCGGCCAGGTGTTGTAGCACGGGTTCACCCCAGTTGGCAAGGTCATCGACCGATTCCCATTTCAACAGCGCGTACAGGCTCTCTAACCAGTTTTCATCAATAATTTGTGCGTTTACTGTATGTTCAGGTTGCTGTTTCATATTACTTCTTTCGCTTGTTCACTTTTCTTACAAATCCACTCCATAAAACTACTTCATTACCTGATGTTTCGGGTTCCGCCTCTACGCGGAACCAGTTTGAACAAGTTCCCTGGTTCATGCGAAGCGTAATTTTCAGGGGTTTATTTTCCCGGGCAGCCTGTTTACTTTTCCGATTGAACAGTGCCAAATCATCCTCATAAATTATAAAGCCACCTTTTTCTTCCAGTTTTTCCACAGAAGTACCCAGCAGCCGGGCACACTTTTCGGAAATGTATTGAAACCGTGAGCTGTTGGTCTGAAAATCCTGTTCCCACTGAAAAAGACCCAGCGGGATGGCAGCACTAAGCCGGGATAATTTTTTCCGCTCTTCATCCAGTTCCTGCGTTTTCTGTTCGAGCTGATGCTGGAGCTTGTCCTTGTAATGTTCCAGTTCCTGGCGCTGGCGCTCGATTTCATCCTGCGTGGCTTCCAGCTCCTCCATGTTTTGCCTCAGCTCTTCCTCGTGGGCCGATCGTTGTTCGGCCTCTATTTGCAGTTGCCTGAGCAGATCTTTGGTTTTTTCGTTATTCTGAATGCCCTGTAAGGTGGAAGCCAGGCTTTTCGACAGGCGTTCAATGAAATCCAGTTCCCGTTCTTCCAGCGGTTTTAAACCCACCAACTCTATAATACCTTGTAACCTGCCGTTGAACGATAGTGGAGAACACAGGAGCGAGCAGGCATTAATATGGCCCTGAGAGCTACTAATCAGGATCGACCGGGCGGGAATAGAGGCCACGTAGCGCTTTTTCCTGGAACGGGCTACCTGCCCGATAATACCTTCACTAAACTGAAAATCTTTTTTTGGCAGGTTCTCCAGGTTGTTACCAAATACCGCAGTAGCTGTAATTAACTGGTCCTGCTCATTCACGATGTAGAAAGTACCACTAACGGCATCGATAGTTTGGCAGGTTTCAAAAATAAGCGAATCACAAAACTCGTCTACCGTTTGGTCGTGGTGCATACGAATAATTTCCTCAAATCTGCTCAGCGTGGAATCGATCCATAACCGGTCCTCCAACTTCTTTTTTTGCCGTGGTGAACCCTGCTGATTTTGGGCTGTCGGGGTTTGCTGCGTATCCATAGTTCAGTATTTGTTATAAATTTCTTCAGGAACGTTCATTTTTTTCATCCGTATTTCATAAAACCCTTACATAGCTTGTTTTCCTGGAAGAAATGAAGCCGCTACTACCCGGCGGTTGACCTTAAACATTTTTTACACTGTGCGTTTAACTTGTTGTATATGCAAACACTTACTCCCTTACGTACCCTCGATCTTTTTCCCCAGCTCGACCACTTACTGATTGATTTACTAAATTCGCTGCAGGAGCACGACTGGCAGCGAGCCACCCTGGCAAAGCAATGGAGTGTAAAAGATGTGGCTGCCCATTTATTGCAGGGAACAATTCAGGGGTTAACTCACGGGCGGGATGGTTACTTTTCTAAAGATGCCCCGGCTTCGTCGCAGTATAACGAGCTGGTAAACTACATCAACAAGCGTAACGCCAACTGGATACAGGTAATGGGATGGGTAAGCCCGGCGGTTCTCACCGACCTGCTGAAAAAAGTTCTACCTCAGTATTATCAGTACCTTTCCGGGCTCGATCCTCACACGGAAGCTGCATTCCCGGTGTCCTGGGCCGGCGAGGAGGTTTCTAAAAACTGGTTTCATATTGCCCGGGAGTACACCGAAAAGTGGCACCATCAGCAACAGATTAGGCAGGCTGTTAACCGAACAGCCCCCCTGTACGCCAGTCATTTGTACGAACCCGTAATCGACACCTTTATGCGGGGCCTTCCCCACCACTACTCTTCGTTTAAAGCCCCTAAGAGCAGCTTGCTGGAAATAAACATTACAGGAATGAACCACCGGAAATGGCTGCTTTTGTACGAGAAAAGTGAATGGCAGCTCCTGGCCGAACTAAACCGTCCGGTTGATGCCAGCATTACTATTCCTTACAAGCTAGCCTGGAAAATATTTACCAAAGCCACTGATTTTAACACGGTGAAAGATGTAGTGCACATTGAAGGGCGTGAAGAACTGGCCCTGCATCTTTTAAAAATGGTATCCGTTAC
>CAZIWJ010000059.1:3270-9242 GCA_964542855.1 uncultured Roseivirgaceae bacterium | reverse complement strand
TTTAACAAACTGGTAAGCGTTGAACTGTTGCAGGAATCGCACCGGGCACACCAGGCCATTGTGGAAAGGATTCATACCCTCGGGGACCTGGAGCAATACAACCAGTTTACTGAAGCGCAAAGTCATTCAATTTAACCCGGCAATTAACCCTTTTTCACCCGAACGTTTAATTACCGGCCGGCGTGTTCAGTTCAACGCTGTTCACCAGCTAACCATTACGCTGAATCGTGAAAAAGCCCGGACTTTTAAAAACGGGTTCGGTCAGTAACAGCCTGTAAGTTTTAACTCGTTTCCTTAATTATTTTATCGTTGGTTTATTCGTGTTACTCCGGGAGCCTGTGATCAGGCATTGCCCTGTGCCGGAAAATTAACATTCAGGTAATGTTGCATCGCTAAATTGCACTTTATTAGCAATTACTTATTTCACGTAATAAATCACGAAAAATGTTAAAAAATTACCAAGTTTTCACCCGGTGGATTATTGTGCCCTGCCTGGTGTTTATGCTCTCTTTTGTGGGTGGCAAAGTAAGTGCACAAGGCGACCTGGTGATCAGTGGTGTCATCGACGGGCCACTCTCGGGTGGTGTACCAAAGGCCATTGAGTTGTATGCCTTAACCGATATTCCCGACCTGAGCCTTTACGGTGTGGAGGGAGCCAATAACGGCGCTGCGGCTTCCGGACCGGAAACCATGCTTTCCGGTTCAGCCAGTGCCGGCGACTTTCTGTACGTAGCTTCCGATACTACCGGGTTTAACGCATTTTTCGGTTTCGATCCTGATTTTACCGGTAGTGCTGCCTCTATTAACGGCGACGACGCCATTGTCCTTTACCAGGACGGTAGCATCATTGATGTTTTCGGGGAAGTAGGTACGGATGGAACCGGCGAAAACTGGGAATACCAGGATGGATGGGCATATCGCAGCAAGGAAACGGGGCCCGATGGCAGTACCTTCGCGTTGAGCAACTGGTTTTTCAGTGGCACCAACGCCCTCGACGGGGAAAGCAGTAATGATACAGCAACCAATCCTTTTCCTCTGGGAAGTTATGAAGGCGAAGGTGACATTTCGAATGATCCCGACCCAACATTTGTAATCAACGAATTTGATGCCGACCAGGATGGAACAGATGCTGCTGAATTTATTGAATTATACGATGGTGGTACTGGTAATGCTTCTCTCGATGGTTACACGCTGGTGCTCTATAACGGAAGCGACGACCAGTCGTACGATGCCATCGACCTGGATGGTTTCAGCACCAATGTTGATGGTTTTTTCGTGGTAGGTTCTGAAAATGTGCCTAACGTTGACCTGGCAGAATTTACTACTAACGGCATTCAGAACGGTGCTGATGCCATTGCACTGTATAAAGCCAATGCCGACGAGTTTCCTAATGACACTCCAATTGAAGTTTCCGACCGCTTAATTGACGCCGTGGTTTATGGCACCAATGATAGTGATGACGAAGCCCTGTTAGTATTGCTTAATAACGGGCAGCCGCAACTGAACGACAATACCACCGAGTCGTTGCAACGCATTCCTAATGGTGAGGGTGGTTTGCGAAACACAGCGAATTTCCAGTTACTGGCCCCTTCTCCGGGAGCCGTAAACGAAATTCCTCCTTTTGTGGAAGTGGCCATTTACGATATCCAGGGGGCTGCTCATACTTCTCCACTGCTTGGAGAAAGTGTTCGTACAACCGGTATTGTAACCGCTACCGACAACATCGGATTTTACGTTCAGGACGTAATGGGAGATAATAATCCGGCTACTTCCGATGCACTCTTTGTATTTACCGGTAATAACCCGGCTGTGCGTGCTGGTGATGAAGTACAGATTACCGGTCCGGTGTCTGAATTCTTCCCCGGTGGACAGAGAACGGGTAACCTTTCCTCCACCCAGATCAGCAACGCAGATATTATTGTTCTTTCTTCGGGCAATGCACTACCTGCTCCGGTAATCATTGGGCAGGGTGGCAGGATTCCACCGGCAGAGAACATAGACGATGATGCTTTTGGTGCGTTTGAGCCCGAAACTGATGGACTTGATTTCTTTGAAAGCCTGGAAGCCATGCGGGTAACCGTGCAGCAGGCTGTAGCGGTAGCCGGATCGAACCGTTTCGGTGAAATTTTCACGGTAGCAAACAACGGTACGGATGCCAGTGGCCTTAGTGAACGCGGTACCCTGAATATTGCTCCCGATGACTTTAACCCGGAAAAGATTCAGATCGACGAGGACAGTGGCATTCTGCCCGGATTTGATGTACCGGTTGTGAACACCGGCGATCAATTAGGAGATGTTACGGGCGTAGTGGGTTACGGCTTCGGTAATTTTGAAGTCTACCCTACCGAACCTTTCAATATTGAAGCAACCGGTAACTTAACCAGTCCTGTTTCTTCGCTTTTACCTGCAAACGACCGGTTAACCGTGGCATCTTATAACGTACTGAACCTGGATCCGAACGACAGCGACGGGGATGCAGACCTTGCCAATGGTCGGTTTACAGCCATTGCCGCTCAGATAGTGAGTAACCTGAATGCGCCAGACATCATCGGTTTACAGGAAGTGCAGGACAACTCGGGTAGTGATAACGACGGTACTACTTCAGCCTCGTTAACGCTGCAAACCCTGGCCGATGCGGTTTCGGCAGCGGGTGGCCCGGATTATAAGTTTATCGACAATACTTTTATTACCGACGGGGCGTCTGGCGGGCAGCCCGGCGGAAATATCCGCACAGCTTTTCTCTATAACCCTGATCGGGTGGGCCTGGTAGCAGGATCGGTACAGCCCATTGGAAGTCAGGCCCCGGGGGAGGCGTTTAACCGTGCCCGGTTACCCCTGGCGGCTACCTTTACGTTCAACGCTGAGTCTTTTACCGTAGTTACTAACCATTTTTCTTCCAAGGGTGGAAGTGCCCCTATTTTCGGGGTTGAACAACCGTTCGACACCCGGCAGGAAGACGTAACGGTAAATGGCAGCCTCGATGAGCGTCGGGAGCAGTCGCTAGCTGTTCAGAATTTTGTTATTAACCAGGGGGAAATCAACGTGATGGTGCTGGGCGACTTTAACGAGTTTGAGTTTGTTTCGCCGGTGCGAGAACTGGAAACCAATGCCGGGCTGGTAAATTTAACCAGTACGCTACCGGAAAATGAGCGGTACAGCTTCATCTTCCAGGGCAACTCACAGTCGCTGGATCACATCCTGGTGAGTTCCGGTGTGCAGGATCTGGGGGTTCAGTTTGAAGCCGTACATACTAATGCTGAGTTTGCAGAGGCCCGTAGCCGGGCGTCGGACCACGATCCGCTTCTAGCCTCCGTTACAGTACCGGTGCCTTTAGCTGTAACAGGTTTCAGCCTGGTGAACATTTTCACCGGCCACCCGGTAGCCGGTTTCGACCCGATAGTTGAAGGAGCAGAAATTCCCCTACCCGTATTCTTCAGAAGCCGGTATACCCTGGTAGCCAACACGAATGCTGAAGAAGTTTCTATTGGAAGTGTAGCACTGCAATTGAGTGGCGGACAGGAAGTAACCCAGGTTGAAAATATTGCACCTTATGCCCTGTTTAGCAATACACCATCAGGTAAATTTTTACCGTGGCGTCCGGGTGTACCGCGCGTAGGCAAAGCGTACAGGCTCGAGGCAACTCCTTACACTGAGCCCGATGCCGTGGGGAAGGCTGGCATTTCTGGGGAGGTATCTTTCACGTTCACCGGAAGAAAGCGCAGGTACTTTAGGTACTTCAGCAACTTCCGTGCACGTGAGTTACCGCAAACCGCGTTAAGCGACCAGGTTAGTGAAGAGGGAACCCGCTTATTTCTGTATCCTAACCCGGTAAGCGATGTAGTTAATATTTATTCAGAAACGGCATATAGTGCCGGTGAACTCTCGTTTACACTGGTTGATATGATGGGTAAGCAACTGGATGTAAGCCCGTATGTGGTTCAGCAGTCGGATCATGAGTTTATGCTGGATGCCGATGCTTTAGCGTTAAAAAAGCAGGTTTACCTGATTAGGATTACCCGGCCGGAAGGCGGAACTGAAACCATTCGATTCGTGAAGCAGTAGGAAATACTGGTTTGGCAATTTACTAATTAGGCTAACCAGCGATGAGCAATAAGTTAAGTACACATCTGATTAAAGAGGCCTTATGATAAGGCCTCTTTTTTTTAACAAATGCCTAAACCCGGAGGTAAAAACATACCACAGCCGGGTATTATTGTTTGCCGGCTTCTACCTGCCCGGCTTTAAGGGCCTCGAGTTCCTGTTCTTTCTGCTCGAGCTGGGCCGTTACATCTTTAAGCATATTTTCCATTTCCTTACTCTGTTTTTCGTTTTCCTTCAGCTCACGTTCCAGCTGGTCCTGGGTAGCCTGTAACTCTTCGTGGTTCTGTCGCATTTCTTCTTCCTGGGCCCGGAGCACTTCTTCATTCTCTTTAGCCTCATTCAGGTACTGCTTCATTTGCGCGTTAATTCGAAAGTTTCTGAGAGAGGAACCGATGGTTTGGCCGGCAGCTTCGAGGAAGCTCACCTGGTGATCTTCCAGTTTACTGAAAGAAGCAATTTCAATTAATCCCTCCACCACATCGTTTGCAATCATGGGAACGATAACCAGCATGTTCGGCTGGGCTCCACCCAATCCCGATCTGATGGTTGTATAAGATTGGGGAACTTCAGTTAACAGGGTAGTTTGCTGTTCCAGGTAGGTTTGCCCCAGTAACCCTTCTCCCGGCATAATTTCTTTTTCAATGTACTTCTTACGATCGAAGGCATAGCAGGCTTTTAAGTAGAGGCGGATTTCCTCATCCTCGTTTTTACTCGCTTCAAACAAACCACACTGGGTAGCATTTAGCGTTTTCACTAACACCGATACCAGTTCATCGTACGTTTGTTGAATGTTTTCATAGTCCTGCCTCAGGACTTCGTTAATCTTCGCCAGCCCGTCGGCCCGCCACTGTCGCTTTTTTTCTTCTTCCTGGTTACCTTTAACCTTATCTACGTACTCCTGTAATTCTTTCTCAGACTGTTGTATGGTTTTATTCTTTTCCTCCGACTTTTCAAGCAAGCTGTTCATGGCATTTTCTTTTTTTCTTGCTTCAAGAGCAAAACTACCCACAGAGGCTAAACCTACAAGCACTGACATGCCACTTACCAACATAAACAACCAACCCGCTCTTAGTATCGATTCGTCTACCTCTGCATAAAATAACCCGTTGACCCAGTCGGCCCCCAGGACTACAACCAGGTCGAATGCACTTAAAGTAAATAACAAAGATTTTTCTTTCCAGTCGAAGACCAAAAAAGGAACCAGTGAAAACGATACTTGCAGCGCAAACGTGGAAGCAATAAAGTCATCACCCGAATTAATAAGATTAGCGTTGAACGCAGCAACCAGTGAAAAAGGTAACATAGATACCAGGATACGGGAAAGCGTATTAACCTGCATATGGTTAAGCCAGATTGCCAGTGAACAAACCACTACACCCAGTATAGGGATGATAATTAATGATGGGAAGTAAGCCCAACAAATGAAAATAAAAGGAACAGCTACTGTAGAAGGCAGAATAATTGCTACGCTATTAGATTGTTTTATCTTCGAACGCAGGTAGTCAGGCTGATCTTCCCTTGCACCGGAATTTAAAATACTTTTAAGTGTCATTGCTAAAACATTAGTGTGAACAGCAGAATTACAAAGCAGCAATGTAGGTTTAATTTCGGCTGTTAGAAGTTGAAAATCTCGCTTTAAACTATGCAGGTAAGGAAATATCTTTTTCTCATTAATTAATTATTAAGTTGCAGATCCTGGTTTTTACCGATTTTGTGCTGGCAGTACTTCTTACCGTTCTGATACCTTTGTTATTCCTGGTATTTTACAGAAATAGCCGCGCAACCCTTTTCCGCCTGCTGGCTTACTGGAGGGTGTCTTCATTACTCATGATTGCAGTTTACCTGCTAATGGCCGAGCAACCGGCAGGTTT
>CAZIWJ010000059.1:0-3170 GCA_964542855.1 uncultured Roseivirgaceae bacterium | reverse complement strand
ATTTGGTTCGGTGATGGTTTACTGGGCGACCGGCACGGACGTATTTCAACCGGAAAATTTTTTATTGCCTGGAAGCAGGTAATCACCATTTACTGCCTGCTGGGGGTGATTATTACCCTGCCGGTGGTTCATTGTTTCATAAGCGGAGATATCAGCGAATACTGCCAGATGTGGTACGATGCTCCTAAAGTATATGGCAACCTGTTGCACCGGGAACAGAACTGGGGTCAGCTTGCTCATTATGCTCAAGCTGCATTGTGGATTTACGGCCTTTACTTTTGCGCTTCGGTATTAATGAAATTACTTCATTACCAAAAAAGTACAACAGGTTAACCGATAACCAGTGTAGCTGTATTACTTCATTTAGAAAAGAGATAGGAACCCCTTTCAAATTCAATGCTGATGGGTTGTTTTAAGCTGATAAATACCGGTACTTTTTCGGGCAGAAGTTTTCGTGCTTTTTTTGTGCTGGCTGGTATCACTTTTAAGGTAGAATACCCTTATGTACTGAACAAACGGTTAGCAGAATCAGATAACTTCTCCAAGACTATACAGGTTAGAACCTACTTTCAGGTTAGATTCATCGAGAGACTGCCGGTTGATGATAAAACCCAGTTTACCATCTTTTTTGGTAATAAAGCTAATGTTAGCCCCTTCTTCAGCCAGGTTTTCTTCGGTTATCACCAATACCCGATGTTTACGGGCCTTTTCAATAATTTCATTGAAATGAGATGAGGCAGAAGCAGGAATGTATAATACACTACAGGAAGAAATGTCTGCAATAGTCGATACTTCCCGGGTTACCACGTCTTTCCCTCCTACTTTTCTTCCGGTAAGATCTTTGTGCATCACCGGGTACACCTTACTTTGTCCGTATACCCCAATTACCAGGTTATCTTCAACATTTTCCCAGCCTACGTACCGGGAAATGCTGTAAACAAAAATCGACCTGGCCTTGGTTTCGGAAATTTGGGCGTGCGTAAGGGGTAGTATCCCTATCGTAAAAAAAAGAAAGATATATAAACGCAGCAACTTCATGGTATTTAGTTTTTCGTACAATTCTACCTTTAGAACGGATTAATTGCAAAACAGATCACATGAAGAATAATAAGGTTTATGTAGCGTTTAAAAAGCAAGAAAGGTTTAGTATTAATAAAGACCTACAGAACAAAAAAATGAAAGTGTTCACCGGTTAAAGTAAAAGTAAACAAGCCTGCTTTTCCATTACTTCAACTTGGTTAAGCCCTGGGAAACGAATAACATCAATTCCCGACAATGTACTGTTTATTAGCAAAAGGAATTATCCCTGGCCTCGGAGTACTACCGGAAAAATGACCTCGGACACCGAACAGGTTCCCGAGCTGATAGATGCCCACTGGTTTGTTTCTGCCGTTAACTTAACCAGTGCTCCGGGATCAAGTACACCGATCTCATCGCCACTCAGCAATTCAACCAGGTAAGAAAGATGGGGATTATGGCCAACGACCAGTACAGCATCTTCATCTTCGTTAAACTGATTAATTACATTAATCAATACCCGGGTAGTAGCCTGGTACAGTTCTTCCATGTAATTAATCTTGGAAGAGGAATAGTTTAACTGTTCCGCAACCAAATGGGCCGTATCGTTTGCTCGCTGGGCATTGCTGGAGTAAATGGCGTCTGGAATCCATGATTTTCCAGCCATAAACTTGCCGATGAGTACCGCATCGCGAAAGCCGGTAGCCGTTAATTCTCTATCTATATCTTTCTGGTTTCCAGTTAATTGAAAGGTTTCAGCATGACGTAGCAAATATATTTTCTTAACCATTTGGTAAGCTTCGGGTTTAGGAATGTAGGTGCAAGTATATATATTTGGCACGAATTAGCTAGCAGTTGCTTCATGTTTTACTTACCTGTGAAACGGTTTATTTTTACATCAACACCTTAGCGCACTCGCTGAAAACCATCGAAAAAGTATATGGCCAAGAATTTAGTTATAGTAGAGTCACCTGCCAAAGCCAAAACAATTGAGGGTTACCTGGGAAAAGATTTCAAGGTTGCCTCAAGCTACGGGCACGTAAGGGATTTACCCAAGGACGATTCTGCAATAGATATTGAAAACGGTTTCCAACCTACTTACGAAATCACTACCGATAAAAAGCAGGTAATTACCGAATTGAAAAAACTGGCCAAGGAAGCGGAAACCGTTTACCTGGCCAGTGACGACGACCGGGAGGGTGAGGCTATTTCCTGGCACCTGAAGGAAGTGCTGAAGCTGAAAGACGAAAAAGCCCGCCGGATTGTATTTCGTGAAATTACCAAAAATGCAATTACCAAAGCGCTGCAAAGCCCCAGGGGAATAGATCTCGACCTGGTTAATGCCCAGCAGGCCCGGAGGATCCTGGACCGGCTCGTGGGTTTCGAGCTATCGCCCGTGCTGTGGAAAAAAATTAAGCGGGGCCTTTCGGCAGGAAGGGTACAGTCGGTTGCGGTACGCCTAATTGTGGAACGAGAGCGCGAAATTCAGGAATTTGAACCCAAATCCTCCTACAAAATATCGGCTGTATTTCGCCTGGATGACGGCAAGGCCCTACACGCTGATTTATCGAAAAAGCTGGATACGGAGGAAGAAGCCCGGGAATTCCTGGAAGCCTGCCTGGAAGCCAGTTTCTCAATTTCCAAGCTTGAAAAAAAGCCGGTCAAGAAGTCTCCTGCGCCGCCCTTTACTACTTCCACCCTGCAGCAGGAAGCTTCACGCAAACTGGGATTTTCAGTTACGCAAACCATGAGCGTAGCACAAGGCCTGTACGAAGCCGGTAAAATAACCTACATGCGAACCGACTCCCTCAACCTGTCGGAAGAAGCCTTGCAGATGGCCGAAGACGCTGTAAAGAAATCTTACGGTGATAAGTACGCCAAACGTAGAAAATACAAAAGCAAATCGGAATCAGCCCAGGAAGCACACGAAGCAATCCGCCCTACCAGTTTCGCATCGGAAGATGAGGGTAAAAACCGCAACGAGCAACGCCTGTACGAACTGATCTGGAAACGGGCTATTGCCTCGCAAATGGCTGATGCCGACATTGAACGTACTACGGCTACCATTGCCATTTCTACCCTTCCGCAAACCCTTACGGCCAGCGGGGAAGTAATCCGTTTCGATGGCTTCCTGAAAGTTTACATCGAATCAT
>CAZIWJ010000058.1:0-17294 GCA_964542855.1 uncultured Roseivirgaceae bacterium | reverse complement strand
GGCTGTCCAGGTTTAGCCCCTGTACGTCGGCATACAGGCGGGTACTTACCGACAGTGGAATGGGCAATAACCGAAGAGCCTGCAAATTGGCAGTGTCTACCTGCAAGCCGAACTGAAAGAACTCATTATTCTTTTCCAGGTTAATAATCCCGTCGATGTCGGCTACCAGGTTTTTATCCTGTACTGAAATTTTTCCGTTAATGCGTTCTTTGGAAAATTCGGCATCCGATTTCAGGTTTCGGTACCGGTAAGCAAAAAGGTCGATGTGATGAAAGGCAGCTTCCAGGCTGAAGTTAGCTGTTTCCAGTGTAAGTCCGGCCCCTTTAATGTTACCGGTAAGACTAACTCTGTCAAAAACTGCGGTATCACCACTAAAAACACCCAGGTTAAAGTTGTTTAGCGTTAGTGATCCGGAGTACGACTGTTCCTGATTCAGTTTCAGGTTGATGTCGGATTTAATGTTTCCCAATCGGGTTTGAAATGAGCCATTGGCAACAAAGTCGTTAGGAAAGCCCACAAACTCACCGTTCAGGCGAACCATTCCAAACTTTAAGGCCTGGCGGTAGTTTTCACGATTCAGGTAAGGCTTCAGGTCGCTGGCCGTTATTTTAGAAGTTTCCAGGTCGATTTGGATAAACGACTCGTTAACGTTGGGTAATCCATCGATATTCAATTTTCCCATCAGCTTGCTATTTCTTCCGAAATTCAGCTGAAAATTATTCACTGTAAACCGGTTAACCCTTCCCCTGAACACCCCATTAACCCGGTAGGTAGAAGCAATACCCTGGAAGTAGGGGGCAAAAAGGCCAAGGTCGCCGGAAAATATCTTGCTTTCACTGATATTAGCGTGTATGGTTACTTCTTCGTTAAAATTACCCAGGGCAGAAGGAAGATTATACAAGAAAACCACCGAGTCTTTCAGTTCCGTTTTGTCGGTTGCCAGGTACAGGTTGCGGAATCCCATTTCATGACGGTTATAATTAAAACGAACCCGCGCTTCGTTAATGGCCAGCTGGTTTTCAGGTTCAAGCATCGACAAATTCGTTACATTCATGGAGAGCGAATCCTGGATCAGGTCGAAATCAGTAGCATTCAGATTAACATCAACCAGATTAAAGTGAAAATAATCGAACTGCCCGTTCAGGCTGTCTTTCCTTCTGTCGTTGTAATTGAACCGGCCATTCGTAATGGCAATTTCGTCGATGAGAAGTTGCGGTGGCAGGTTGTTTTTCAGTGAGTCAGGCGGGTCGGCCTCTTTCAGGCTGTGGGAAAACTCTACAATATTCAAAAAATTTGCTCCCGGTTTAAATTCAAGCGCTACCTGGGGCTGATTTAGTCGAACTTTATCAAAATGAAAAACACGCTCATCAAATCGGTTAACCAGTGTAAGTAAGTCTAGATCTACATCGGCATAGGGCACGTAAAACAGCGTATCACCGTTGGTATCGCGAAGCATAACATTTTTCAAAGCAGCAACATCAAACCACTTAATATCTACGTGATCGATAGATATCGGGTATCCGCTTCGTTCCGATAGCTCCTTACTAACTTTATTAACCACAAATGTTTGAACCGCAGGAATTTGCAGTACAGCAGACACCATTATCAGCAGTACAACAATTGCCAGCGCAAATTGCAGCAAATAACGTAAGGCCTTTCTATACCGGGGATATGTTGTATTTTTGTTATCCAATGCCAAAAAAAGTCATGCAATCTAAAAGTAACGAACAACTTGTATTAGGTATTGAGTCGTCGTGCGATGAAACTGCTGCCGCTGTTATTGGTTATAACCAGTTAAACGGCAGTAACTTACCGGTGTTTTCCGTACGGAGCAACATCGTAGCCACGCAGCAAATCCACGCCAGTTACGGCGGTGTAGTTCCGGAACTGGCCTCCAGGGCTCATCAGGAAAACATCGTGCCTGTTGTTCAGCAGGCCATTCATCAGGCAAATATAGCAAAAACCGATCTGGATTTAATTTCTTTTACCCGGGGCCCCGGGTTAATGGGTGCTTTATTGGTCGGATCTTCTTTTGCCAAATCGCTGGCCTACAGCCTGAACATTCCTTTAATGGGCGTGCATCATATGAAAGCACACGTTATGGCCCACTTTATCAGCGCTCCCCAACCTACTTTTCCTTTTCTCTGCCTAACGGTTAGCGGTGGGCATACCCAAATTGTAAGAGTTAACAGCCCCGTTAACATGGAAATACTGGGCCAAACCCAGGATGACGCAGTGGGTGAGGCCTTCGATAAAGCCGCCAAAATCATAAACCTTCCATACCCCGGTGGACCGCTGGTTGATCGCTACGCCCAATCAGGCGATGCCAGTGCTTTTAGTTTTCCGGTTACCGGTATGCCGGGACTGGATTTTTCTTTCAGCGGGATCAAAACCGCGTTCCTTTATTTTATTCAAAAGCAGGAAAAGCAGCACAAAAACTTTGTTGCAGAAAACCTGCACGACATTTGTGCCAGCATCCAGTACACACTCGTAAAAATGCTCATGGATAAATTACAGCATGCGGTAAATGAAACCGGCATTCAGCAGGTGGCTATTGCCGGCGGGGTATCGGCCAATAGCCTGTTGCGGGCATCAATGCTGGAAAAAATCCGTACCGATAACTGGGAAGTTTACATTCCTGAGTTTGAATATACAACCGATAACGCGGCCATGATTGCGGTTGCCGGAGCTTTATTTCACGAAAACGGGGAAAGAAGTAGCCTTGCAACCAGTAGTGCAGCCCGATTAACCTGGTAAATATGTCTGATAAACCCACTATTGCAATAAAAAACCGTAAAGCCAGCTATGAATTTCATTTGTTGGAAAGTTTTACGGCTGGCCTGGTCCTGAAAGGCACCGAAGTAAAATCGATCCGCGAAGGAAAAGCCAGCCTGCAGGAAGCCTACTGTGTATTCGACAATGGAGAGCTTTACGTGATCCAGATGAATATTACTCCCTACAAACAGGCCTCCTATTACAACCATGAACCGACCCGGCGAAGAAAGCTGCTGTTGAATAAAAAAGAGCTAGAGAAACTGGAAACCAAAGGTATCGATAAAGGCCTTACCATTGTACCCACCCGGTTGTTTATCAGTAAGCGGGGGCTGGCTAAACTGAACATCGCATTGGCCAGAGGTAAGAAACTTTACGACAAACGGGAAAGCCTGAAAAAGAAGGATACCGAAAGGGCTTTGAAGAATATGAAATTTTAGTAATTACCCCTTTGCTTCAGCTTATTTACTGCATCATTTCCCAAAATTCTTTTATAGTTTGCAACTGATTCGTAATTTCAATGGTTTACTGATTACCCATTGAAGCATATTAATGCCATACGATTAACCGACTGGGGAAATGAGCAACCCTGTACTCTTACTTAATCAGGATTACAGCCCACTTTCTATATGCAGTATGGAAAAGGCGTTTATCCTGGTCTTTTTGAACAAAGCTGAATTGCTTACTGCTGTTGACGGAGATTGCATTCCAACCGTTAACCGACAATTTCCTATGCCTTCTGTAGTGCGCCTCAATCGTTACATTAACCTGCCCTATCGGGGGGTTGTACTTACCCGTCATAATATTTTTAAGCGCGATTCTTTTAGCTGTCAGTACTGCGGATCACCCAAAGACCTTACTCTGGACCATGTGGTACCCCGTTCGAAGGGGGGTAAAACTTCGTGGACCAACCTGGTTACTGCCTGCCAGGCCTGTAACGCCAAAAAAGGAGACGCAAAACCGGAAGAAGTGGGTCTTGCCCTTCAGTATAAGCCTTTTAAGCCATCATACGTCATGTTTCTGCGTAACTTTTCCGGTACAATCAGGGATGAATGGAAACCGTTTCTCGGCCAGCGTTAAAAAGTACCAGCCTGCTGTAAGCGCTTTTTAAACGCAGGGTCTTCCTCTTGGTCAATAATTTTCTGCAGCCGAATCGCTACTTCTGGCCGCTCGCTGAACAGTTGCAGGGTTCGAAACGCGATGAGCCGTATGCTTTGCCTCGGGTAATGTTCAGCGTAGGTAAACATCCGGGAAATCCCAGATTCCTGAATTTCAGGATTGTTTAGCAGGTACTGCCCGTAATAGTTTAGCAAGTAATATAAAACGGAGTAATTAACTTCCTTCATTTTGGCTTCGAACCAGGTATTTTTCTTCGCCGTGTTGTTCGTAACGTAGTACTCCGCTACAGGTATAACCAGGTTCACATCGGTTGCCCGTTCATATTCTTCAATTCTTTTCAAGCTGCTGAAGCCCGGCGAACGCTGCAGGGAAAAAAGGGCAGCTCCCTGTACGCTGTAAGCCGAATCGTTTAGCCCTGTAGTAACCAGGTTTTCCTGGTAGCCTTGCTGATTTACAATAGCCAGTAGTGCATCAGCACGAACCAGGGCTGCCGGGTCGTTTTTAAATGTTTGTTCCAGTGCTTCCCGTACTTCGCCAGAACGGTTTCCGGTGTACCTGCTTAACGTTCTCACTGCTTCCTGGCGTATATACCAGGAAGAATCATTCAGTGCAGCTATGAATAGTTCAGTTTCATTTGTTAAACTGTCTACCGTGCTGAAATGGCTAATCGCTTCCTGGCGGTGCTGGTACGACTCGGCATGGTAGTACTGGTAACGATAACTGCTATCAGGGCGGGGATAATTAATTTCAGTTAATAACTGGGCGTCAGGGTCAATAATCACCGCATCGGGCGATTTATCCATCTCAAAGGAAAAAATTTCTTCCGATTGCGTCAGGGTAATCGAGTAATACTGTACGTCATCCCCGTGCAGGGCGGCTATTTTCAGGGGTATATAATAAATACCGGACTCTTCTACGTCCTGGGTCTGGGTAATTTCAAGGTACAGGTTACCCTCCTCGTAGTACTCGATTACCTGGAGCAACGGGTGGCCGGGAGTGAGGAACCACTGGTTAAAAAACCAGTTTAAATCCAGTCCGCTCACCGACTCAAAAGCCAGCCTCAGTTCATCAACTTCAACCGACTGCAACGCGTTTTTTTTCAGGTAAAATTGTAATCCTTCAAAGAAAGCTTCATCACCAAGGTAATGCCGGAGCATGTGCAGTACCGCCGACCCTTTCTGGTACGAATGGGCATCGAAGAGGTCTTCTTCATCCTTGTAGTTGTAGCGGATTAGCGGTTTTTTCTTCCGGACAGCCTCTTCAAAGTACTCCTGGTGCTGATCCCACAAAATCATGGAAGCCCTCGTTTTTCCGTACCGGTGCTCAGCCCAGAGGTATTCGCTGTAACTCGCCAACGCCTCGTTTAGTGTGAGGTTGGCCCAGGATTCGCAGGTTACGTAGTTTCCGAACCAGTGGTGTGCCAGTTCGTGGGCAATGATGTCATCGTACTGGTAATCTTTTATCTGGTTGGCCGTTCGTTGAATTTCCTCGAAGAAAACCGTTGCGGTTGTATTTTCCATAGCACCCGATATAAACTCCCGAACGGGCACCTGCGCATACTTCCCCCAGGGGTATTTGATACCAAAAAGCTCAGTAAACAGTTCCATCATTCTCGGGGTTTCACCGAAAATAGCTTCTGCATCACCAGCGTAAGCTTCTTCCACATAATAGTGTAGCGGAACTCCCTCCCATTCATTGCGGGTAACCGAATACTTTCCTACTGCCAGCATAAACAGGTAAGGCGCGTGTTCCTGTTCCATTTTCCAGTAATCAGTACGCATCCCCTTACTGGTATTTGAAGAAACCAGACGGCCGTTGGAAAGCGTGGAGAATTTTTCGGGAACTGTGATGTACATTTCCTGGGTACAGCGCTCGTTGGGGTGATCTATAGTGGGAAACCAGGCCGAATTATAAGATGTTTCCCCCTGCGTCCATACCTGTACCGGGTAATCGGGGTGAAAGTCATACTGCTGGTAAATCGAATCGGTATTAATAAAATACAACCCCTGGTTTTCATTTCCCTCTTCGCCTAGTATTTTACCCACCCGGTCGGGACGTGCGATGTAGTCTATTTCCAGGAAATAGCTTTCGCCTTTTTCATACTTTCTGCCCAGATCTACAGAAATCACTTCGTTGTCGTACGAAAACATCAGGGTATCAGCCTGTTCCCCATTTCTTTTTACCACCCGGTTAATAATCATTTGCCTGGCATCGAGTTGAACCTTTTGCTGCGGATAAAAGTAGGGTTGCAGTTCGAGGTATGCCTTTCCCAACACCCGGTGCTGGTTGAAATCAAAGGAAATATCGAGCCGGGTATGAAGCAGGTCGTGAGTTCTGGGTTCAGATTCCTGGTACTCGAGATACGGAGACACGTATATTTCCGGTTCCTGCCGGGTTTTCTCAACGGGTTCCTCCGGCAGGTCAGGCGGCGAAACGGGTGGTACGCTGGTTTTACACGAAAAAGTAAAAACCATTAAAAAAACAATAAATAACTGGTAAGGTTGGCAAATGTTGCTGGTCATACGAACAAAGAAGGTGAATAAAGTACAGGCTATCCGGTAATAATTTATAATTATCAAAGAGCCTGTTATATTTGCTAACAATTCCTTACAATCTTTCCCGTTTTTTTATGAAGTACAAACGAATTCTTCTAAAACTTAGTGGTGAGGCCCTGATGGGCCAGCAACAGTCTGGCATCGACGCCCGAAGACTGCAGCAATATGCAATAGAAATTAAACACGTTAAAGAACTGGGAATTGAAATTGCCATTGTTATTGGTGGAGGCAATATTTTCCGGGGTGTTCAGGGTGAAGGCCTGGGCATAGACCGTGTGCAGGGCGACTACATGGGAATGCTCGCCACGGTAATTAATGGTATGGCACTACAAAGCGCGCTAGAACAGGAGGGCATGTATACCCGGCTCATGTCGGGAATTAATATGGAACAGGTTTGCGAACCGTTTATCCGCAGACGGGCTGTAAGGCACCTGGAAAAAGGAAGAATTGTAATATTCGGGGCTGGTATTGGCAACCCTTATTTCACCACCGATTCTACCGCCAGCTTGCGAGCCATTGAAATTGAGTCGCAGGTAGTACTGAAAGGAACCCGGGTGGATGGCGTATATTCCGCCGACCCTGAAAAAAATCCGGATGCAGAACGCTATTCAAATATTTCTTACAGTGAAGTTTACTCCAAAGGGCTGAACGTAATGGATATGACCGCTTTTACCCTTTGTCAGGAAAATAATTTGCCTATAATTGTGTTCGACATGAACAAACCCGATAACCTGTATAACCTGGTTAAAGGGGAAGAAGTAGGAACTTTAATTAATTGATACGACCGATAGTACCATGGAAGAAGAAATAGAACTATATCTGGAAGAGGCCAAAGAACAAATGGACAAAGCAGTTAAGTTTGCATCGGGTGAGTTAAACAAAATCCGGGCCGGCAAAGCTTCTCCTGAAATCTTCGATAGCCTGCGGATAGATTATTACGGGGCCCTAACTCCGCTAAACCAACTTTCGAGTGTAACCATTCCCGACCCCCGGTCTATAATTATTAAGCCTTTTGAAAAATCAATCATCAGCGACATTGAACGGGTGATTATTAATTCCGACCTGGGGCTCAACCCTCAGAACGACGGAGATATTATACGTATCAATATTCCTCCCCTTTCTGAAGATCGCCGTAAGCAGCTGGTAAAACAGGCCAAGAATGAAGCGGAAAATGGTAAAATCAGTATCCGGAACATCCGCAAGGATATTAATGACTCGCTAAAGAAGCTGCAAAAGGAAGGCGCTTCGGAAGATGCAGTAAAAGGAGCCGAAGAGGAAGTACAAAAACTTACCGATGCCCACGCCAAACAAATTGATGACCTGCTGGAAAAAAAAGAGCAGGATATTATGACGGTTTAATCGCTATTTTTTTCAACCTGTTACAAAAACAGCTTGCGGTCACTGATGTATTCGGCTACCCGGTCGTGAACGAGGTACCGGATAGGTATGTGGTTTTTCACGCATTTTCGGATGAATGTAGCCGATATATCTATCATTGGGGCCTCGTTAATTTTTACAATTTCAGATAGCTCTTCAACCGGCAGCTTAATTTTTTTCTCCATCACATGAGGCCTCGGGTACACGTATAACCTGGCCAGTTCCATAATTTGCTCGTAGTTTTTCCACTTGTGAAAATGGGTGAGGTTGTCTTCTCCAATTACCAACCGGAAGTTGTGCTGCGGATAGCGTTCCACCAACCGAATTAGGGTATCGATGGTATAACTGGGAATCGGCATGTCGAACTCAATGTTACTGGCCCGCAAATCGAAGTTATCTTCAATTGCAAGCTCCACCATTCGCAGCCTGTCCAGGTCGGGTAATAGTGATTTTCTGTTCTTAAAGGGATTATGCGGAGAAACCACGAACCACATCTGATCCAGGTCGGTGTAGCCTAACATGGTATTAGCAATAATCAGGTGGCCCATGTGTATTGGGTTGAAAGAGCCGAAAAACAGTCCTACTTTCAATTTTTCAAGGTTTAATGGTGGTCGTATCAGCAGGCGCTTCGTTCACTCGTCCGGGCTCAACGGGAACCCGTAAAGTGTCTTCCTGTTTGTTCAGCGTAGCTTCCACGGCTATGATTTTTTCAGTAGCCTGCTTTACAATTTCTTCATTCGGTGAATAATCAATCACCGACTGAAGCGTGACTTTTGCCTGGTAATTTTCTTTCAAGCTTAAAAAATTATCGGCAATGAGCAAAAAAGCCCTTCCCAGCCAGTAATCGTACTGGGCAAAGTTATTGCCCATGCTGAATAACAAATCGTTCGATTCTTCAAATTTGCCTGCATCTGCTTTAATCTTGCCAAGCATAAACTGAGCTTCTGCTGCCTGTACTGCATTGGTTACTTCCAGTACCGCAGCGAACGCTTCCCGGGCTTCTGTTCGGTTATTTCGTTCGTAGGCTATCCTGCCCCGGAAAAGGTTCCCGGTTATTCCAGCTTCGCTGCTACCCACATTACTGGCTGCCAGGTTTCGGGCGTACAGATACGCTGAATCGAGGTCTTGCCTTTCGTAATAGTTAGTTAATAATCCATTCCAGGCAAGGTTTTGTTCACGCTGATTGCGCGCTTCACCAGCCAGCTGGGTGTAAAATCGGATGGCATCATTACGCAGGTTCTCCCGTTCCGATAACTCGGCCAGTCGTTGTAAGACCCGATTTTTCCGTTTGGTTTCACCACTTTGGTAAACCTCACGATAATAATTAAGGGCGCGGGCAGAATCATTTAACTGGTAAAATGATTCAGCAATGTAAAAATCGGCTTCGCGCGCATCCGGACTTTGCGGATGGTTTTCCTGATACTGCTGAAACGACTCAATGGCCTGCTCATACTGCTGGTTAAAATACAGGTTTTTCGCTGCATTGTAGCGCAGCCCTGCCAGGTTTTCGGCATCCGGGTTGGCCAGTTCGTATTTTGCCAGGTACTTTTCAAACATATCGGTTCCGCGGTTCAAACTGGCACTGGCTTTCTGTATGCCCTGCAGGGCAGAATTAGCAACTTCGTGTTTGGGATACCGGTCGATCAGGGCCTTGTAATCGGTAAGGGCCTTCTCGTTCTGATTCAGGTTACTGTGCGCCTGAGCCCTTTTAATAAGGGCAAACCCCGGTAGACGCCCGCTAGAGAATTTTTCGAGAAAGTCGGTAAAATAACGAATGGCCGCTTCATTATAACCGGCTTCAAATTCAACCTGCCCCCGGTGAAAATAAGCATCGTTCCTGTAGGTAGATTCAGGGAACTGTTCGATGCATCGGGTTAATACCCGGATGGCTTCCTGCCGGCGATCCATTAAGCCGAGCACCACCCCTTTCTGATACATGGCATAATCGGCATCCGCACTATTACGGCTAATAACCGTATTGTAAATATTTACCGCTTGCCGGTAATTTTTTGTAGCATAATAACAGTCGGCCAGGCGCAAAGTAGCATCCTCGTATACGTTCAGCTGCCGGGCTTCAGGATCACTGGTAAACTTCCGGAACAGGTTCAGGGCGTCGGAGTACTGTTTGCGGTTAAAATAAACGTACCCTTTCCCGTACAGGGCTTTCAGTTTTTCTTCGATGTATGGCCCCGAAAGCACCTGGTTGTAATTACTTAGTGCCTGTTCGGGCTGGTCGATTGCAATTTGTGCTTCTGCCAGCCAGTACCGTGCACGGTAAGGCAGGGTATCATCATTTCCGTATTGCATGGATTTTTTAAACCGGTCGATAGCGGGTTCGTACTGCCCCGCATTGAACAATTCCGTCCCCCTGAGGTAACTCACTTTCTGGTAAGCATTTTTCAGTTTCGAGGTTGGTAAACCACTTTTTTCCAGTACCACCAGGGCTTGCTGGTAGTTTGCAGTTTTCAGTAAAGCTTCACTCAGTAGCTCCTGGATTTCGGTAGTTCGGTCAGCATTAATTTGTTGCTGCTGGTAAGCGTTAAATGCCCGGATAGCTTCGTTAAAACGACTATCGGCAAGATACACTTTTCCCAGCTGGTAGGTAGCTTCTGAAGTAATGGGCTGAATCTCCCGGTCGCTGGCCAGCACATCCTGAAAAGCATTGGCAGCAAATTTCAGTTGATTATCCTTCACGTATAAAATTCCCAGGTAATAGGCGGCGTAGATACCAATTGTATCTTGTTTTCCGGCAACCTGCTGAAACCACTCTTCTGCTTTGGCATTTTTTTCTACCGCGTAGGCTGCATAGCCCATGCGGTAAAGCAGATTCCGATTGGGTGAGTTAGTGGCAGTATATTCTTCGTAACGCTGCAGGGCCGGGGTGAAATTACCCAGGATGAACTGTGCTTCCCCGGCTAACAGTTTAACTGCCGGGGAA
Source organism: uncultured Roseivirgaceae bacterium (assembly GCA_964542855.1). Taxonomy (GTDB): domain Bacteria; phylum Bacteroidota; class Bacteroidia; order Cytophagales; family Cyclobacteriaceae; genus CAZIWJ01. The sequence goes on along the minus strand of CAZIWJ010000058.1, from coordinate 6,533 downwards.
GCCATCCGGCCTGGCCTGGCATTAGCAAAAGCCAACAGATCCTCGTATTTTCCCTGCTGGTAGTAAATTTGGCAAAGATAAGGAGCAATTACCGCTTCGTACTTCTCAGCTTTTTCTGCAACCAGGAAATATTTTTTTGCCCGTTCGAACTGTTGCTGCTGAACGGCCAGTATCCCAAGATAGTACGCGGCGTCGTTCCGGTAAACGGTATCGGATTCTTCCATTACCCGTTCCAGGTAACTCACTGCACGTTCGTTCTTTTTCTGCTGGTAGTAGCCGTAGCCAAGGTAAAAATTACGGGTTAGCTTTTCTTTTTTAGAAAGTAATTCAGGCGTACCAGCCTGAAGCAGGGCAACGGCGGCTTCTATTTTACCGGCTTTGAACTGAATAACGCCCAACTCAAAACTAGCCCGCCCGGCAAGCCGGTGGCTGGAATTTACGGCTATAAACTGTTCCAGTAAACGTTTCGCGTCACGGTCCCCGGCACGATAGGCACTGGATGCGATGTAGTACCGGGCTTCTTCGGCCTGTTCCGGCTGCCGGTTATTCAACAGGTAATCGGAAAGGAACTGTCGGGCCTGTACGTACCGGTTTAACTGGTACTGACGCATACCCTGCTGGAAGAGCGACCCGGTGTTTCTTAACGACCCCTGGGCCTTCACGTGCTGTAACCCACCCATCATCAGCAGGAAAATTAAATATACTCTGTAAGTCTGAAGCATAATTTTTTAATGTAAAATGCGGAAAACCAGTTCCTTCAAAATCTGGTCTTCTGGCCGCTGCCCGTAAACTCCCTTTGCATCCAGGTCAGCTTTACGAAGATAATGGATGATCTGAATCGTTTTGTTTAACGGATATAACGATATAGCCTGCACGTATTCCCTGGCAAAAAATGGCTTTATGTTTAGCAACGCTCCAATGTCTCTTTCCGTATTCTTCCTGCTAAAATGTACCACCAGCAAGTTGGAGAAATACGTGAATAAATAGGCAATCATGGGAATAACAGGGTTGGCCTTAGGGTTGGAGGCAAAATAGTTAATGATTTTGTGCACCCTTACCACGTCTTTCCTGGAAAGTGCACGTTGCAGCTCGAATACGTTGTACTCCTTGCTTACGCCCACGTACTTTTCAACCCCCTGCTCATCAATTACATCACTTCCCTTTTCTTCCAGGTTAAGCATCAGTTTATCCAGCTCGTGAGTAATCCGGCTTAAGTTACTCCCCACGAACTCCTGGATCATAGCAGTTGCTTTATCGGTGACCCGGAATTTTCTCGACTTCACGTAGCGGGTAATCCAGTCGGGTACCTGGTTATCATAAAGCTTTTTAGAAGTAATCATTACCGCTTTCTGGTCTAGCTTTTTAGCCAGGGCAGTGTTCGGGTTTAGCTTTTTGTACTTGTAGCACAACACCAGGATTGTGGAATCGAGCGGGTGATCCAGGTATCCCATCAGCTGCTTCTGCCACTCCTGGCGGCGGGTATCCATCAGGTCCTGGCCTTCCTTCAGAATAACCACCTGCCTTTCGGCCATCATGGGGAAGCGCTTAGCCTGGGTAAGCACCGTTTGCATGTCTACATCCTTGCCATAAATAATAAACTGGTCGAACCCGCGCGCACTCTCGGGCAGGGCATGGTTTTCAATATATTCGGCGATCTGGTCGGTATAAAAGGGTTCCTCTCCCTGCAAAAAGTAAACCGGGCTGTAGGTACCACTTTTCAGTTTCTTTAATATTTCTTCCGGGTTGTTCATTCTTTAATCCACTCGTTCAATGCGGCCAGCATTACACCAAAGGCTGGTTTGATACAGGCATTAAATATAATTGCTCTGGTATTAATTTAATTGGCTTAAAAGCTAAACCAATTCCTACAGGAGTGCAAGAGTACAACAACGTTACTATATTTGTACCCTTTGAAAATACATGCTATGAATAAAAACTTTACAGAAGAGCTGAACTGGAGGGGAATGGTTTATGACACCATGCCCGGGCTGGATGAACAACTGAATAAAGAAGTAACCAGTGCCTACATCGGCTTCGACCCTACTGCTGCCTCGCTGCATATTGGTAACCTGGCTACCATTATGTTACTGAAGCATTTTCAGTTGTGCGGCCATAAACCTTACGCCCTGGTTGGAGGGGCAACCGGTATGGTTGGCGATCCTTCGGGAAAGAGCGCCGAGCGGAACCTGCTCGATGAAGAAACCCTGCGCCATAACCAGTTGCGCATTGAAGAGCAACTACGGAACTTCCTCGATTTTGAGGGGGAAAATAAAGCCGAGGTGGTAAACAATTACGACTGGATCGGTAAATTCAGCTTCCTGGAATTTCTGCGCGATGTGGGTAAGCACATTACTGTTAACTATATGATGTCGAAAGACTCGGTAAAAAACCGGCTGGAAACCGGGCTGTCGTTTACCGAGTTTACCTACCAGTTGTTACAGGGGTTCGACTTTTACTACCTCTTTGCCAACCACAATGTGAAGCTGCAAATGGGGGGATCCGACCAGTGGGGTAATATTACAACCGGTACCGAATTAATCAGACGAAAAGCCGGTGGCGAAGCTTATGCCCTTACTACGCCCCTGGTTACTAAATCAGACGGCACCAAATTCGGAAAATCGGAACAGGGTAATGTTTGGCTCGACCCTGAAATGACTTCCCCCTATGCCTTTTACCAATTCTGGCTGAACGCAGCCGACGAGGACTGCCCAAAGTTAATGCGGGTGTTTACCCTGAAAACCCGGGAAGAAATTGAAGCCCTGGAGAAAGAACACGAGGCAGCGCCTCATTTGCGTATCATGCAGAAAGCCCTGGCCGAAGAGCTTACCGTACGGGTTCATTCGCAGGAAGACCTGGACATGGCCATTAAAGCCTCCTCCATTTTATTTGGGAAATCTACCCGCGATGAGTTGGAAACGCTGCCAGAAAAGCTGTTGCTTTCGGTTATGGAAGGTGTACCGCAGGTAAGTTTAACGGCTGGTGAATTCGCCGGGGTACCAGACGTATTCGAACTCCTTTCCGAACGTACCAACGGGGTTATTTTTGCTTCTAAAGGCGAAGCCCGCCGCATGATTAAACAGGGTGGCGTAAGTGTGAACAAGGAAAAGATAAGTCCTGACAGTTCGGTTAACTTCCAGTTGCTACAAAATAAATACCTTTTGGTTCAGCGGGGCAAAAAGAATTATTACCTCGTTACAGTAGAGTAAGAAATTACGCTCGCATACTGGTCGGCATTTGCCGTGCCGGCCGTTCTTTGGAAACCAACGGTATAAAACAATGTCCGAATCGCTACTATTCCTGAACCGGGTTTAGTCCATAACCAATTCCTTTTTCCGGAAACTTGGCTGTAATAGTGCTGTAAAAATCGATAATCTTCTTCATGTCTTTCTCCATGTTTTCCGAAGGAATTACCACTTCCCGAATGCCTACAATTTTCTTTTTATAGTCCATAAAACCCAGTAGAACAGGCACTTCAGCTCCTTTTGCCACGTGGTAAAATCCTGATTTCAGCTTATCTACTTTTTTACGGGTTCCTTCCGGAGTAATCATGAGGAATATCCTATCGTAGTTATCGAACACCTCAATCATCTGCTGTACATAGCTAAACCCTTTATTTTTCTTTTTGCGGTCGATGGGAATGGCCCCCAGAGGCTTCAGGATCAGGTTGAGCGGGAAGAACATAGCTTCCTTTTTAATGGTAAACTTCACAGGAACCCCCATCACAAAAAAAGCTGCCCGGGCTACCAGGAAGTCTTCGTTACTGGTATGAGGGGCGCCGAGGGTTACACTCTTTTTAATATGTTTCGGATACTCATTAATAAGCTTCCAGCCGTTTAACCTGAGGTATAAACGAGCAATCAGTTTCAGCATTATTCATCAATAAGTTTATCTTCAGTATCCTGAAGTGACAGAATTTCTTTTTTACAATTCATCGTGTACTCGTAACCAATATTGAATATTTCTTCCGCTTTAGGAAGGTCGAATACCCCGAAATTTTTCATTAAGGGGGGTTCTAGCATCAAATCACAATACCTGGTACGGGTATAGGCAGAAGCCGCTACCGACAATAGAAACACCCGTTCAAGCACTGCTTTAATGTGGGTTGCGTTAAAATTGTCGCCCGCCGGATTGGTATGAACGGCAATAATTTTGTTGCAGCGGCCAACCAGTGGCTCTACCGGCATATTATTCAAAATGCCTCCATCAACGTATAAATCGCCCTGAATTTTAACCGGGTCAAAAACTACGGGTAAGGCGGAAGAAGCCATCAGGGCCCGGGTAATATCTCCTTCAGCAATATATTCCGGCTTACCAGAACGCAAATTAGTAACACAAACCGTTAACGGGATAGTTAGATCCTGGAAGGTGGTATCGCCCAGGTACTTCCTGAAAGTAGGCTCAACAGCCTCCATTTTCAAAAGCCCGGTGAGGCTAATGGCCGGACGGATTAGCCTAAAGTAACGGGTGGATATAATAATATTAAGAATATCATCAGGAGATAAACCAAAACTGTATAAAGCGCCGGCAATTGCCCCGGAACTGGTTCCTGACAATGCGTGGATTTTAACCCTCAGTTCATCGAGCGCTTTCAGTACACCAAGATGAGCAATACCCCTTGCCCCACCCCCAGAAAGGCTTAAACCTATTTTCATGAGCGGTTACTCTACATGCCCGATTTTATTGAATTTATCCCTGCGCTTGTCAACCAGCTTATCAGGGGAGGATTTTTTCAGAGACTTAATAGTTTCCAGCAGGGTGTACTTCAACGTTTCGGCCTGTTCTTTCATATTTTTATGGGCACCTCCCAGTGGCTCCTTAATAATACCGTCGATCATTTTGTACGAATACATATCATTGGCGGTAAGTTTAAGTGCTTCTGCCGCCTGTTCCTTGTATTCCCAGCTACGCCAGAGAATAGAAGAGCAGGATTCAGGAGAAATCACCGTATACCAGGTGTTCTCAAGCATGAAAACCCGGTCGCCTACACCAATTCCCAGTGCCCCACCAGAAGCACCTTCACCAATAATTACACTCACAATGGGTACCTTGATCTGGAACATTTCCATGAGGTTACGGGCAATGGCTTCGGCCTGCCCCCGCTGTTCCGCTTCAATGCCCGGATAAGCACCCGGGGTATCGACAAGGGTAACGATGGGCTTTTTAAACTTTTCTGCCAGGCGCATAAGTCGTAAGGCTTTGCGGTATCCTTCCGGGTTAGCCATTCCGAAATTACGGTACTGCCTTTGTTTTACATTCCTACCCTTCTGCTGGCCAATTAACATAACCGTTTCTTCACCCAGGGTTCCGAAACCGCCAATCATGGCCTTGTCGTCGCCAAAATTACGGTCGCCGTGTAACTCAATAAAGTCGTTACACATTTCATAAATGTAATCCAGTGCATAGGGGCGATCGGCATGCCGGGAGAGTTGAACGCGCTGCCACCGGGTAAGCGAACTAAAGGTTTCCTTTTTCAGATCTTCTATTTTTTGTTCCAGTACCAGCATGGCTTCTACCACCTCTGCATCATTATCTTCTGTTAGCCGTCGCATTTCATCCAGTTTAGCTTCAAGTTCAGCTATTGGTTTCTCAAACTCTAAAAGCATGTAGTATTGTTTTTGACAAAATTATCAATTTTCCATCAAAATTCATTTAAGGATTTCATCACTCTGGCCTTTCAGTTTCATAATGCAACCATTAAATGAACTCTTGCTGTATAAAACTTTAATTTAGCGAGTTCCGCCGCAATTCCTAAATCTTTTAAAAAAGGGAGTTATTTCTGGTTGGGAATACACAACGTAAAGCGGGTTCCCTTGTGCAGCGCTGAATCGATAGATATGTTGCCGTTCAGCTTATCTACAATCTCTTTTACGATGTAGAGCCCCAGGCCGGATCCCGACGACTGATTTACCCCCCGGAAGAACATGGTAAATATTTTTTCCAGTTGCTCTCCGGCCACCCCGATCCCGTTGTCCTCGAACCGGATCATTGCTTCATGTTCATTTACTACCACAAGCACGTTCAGGAAAGGATTTTCAATATTCATGTTCTGGTATTTAATCGCATTAGAAATCAGGTTGGAGAAGATGGCTTTCAGCCTTCTTTCATCGGAAAAGAAAGCAGTTTCACCCTGTATCTGGTAGTTAATATTCACCTGCCGGTTTTCATGCAAGTATTGCAGCGCCTGGATGGTATCTTCTATGAGATCTTTTAAATTAATTGCGGAAATATTTAAATCCATCCGGGAATTACGCGAGTAATCCAGAATTTCATGTATGGTTTCATCGAGCCGGCGTATGCTTTTCTCCATCATGAGCAGGTACTCTTTTACATCATTTTCCGGCAATTGTAATTGCATTACTTCAATTAGCCCAAGCACGCTGGTTAGCGGGGCCCGAAGGTTGTGCGAGGTGCTGTACACAAACTGGTCGAGTTCCGAATTAATTTTCCGTAGTTCATCGTTCTTTTCCCGGGTTTGCTGCTCGGCCCACTTAATTTCGGATATATCGTAGTTTACGCCGATTAATTTTTCAGTT
>CAZIWJ010000057.1:0-17321 GCA_964542855.1 uncultured Roseivirgaceae bacterium | reverse complement strand
AAACCGAATAAATAAACCCACAGAACGCTCCTAAAATCACCAGGAAAAATCCGGGGTGAAATCTGCTCCTACCTGCCGTAAGAGTTGTACACACTGCTGGCATCCCTTCACACCAGGAATACAAACCGCTGCACTAAACCGGCAAACCTTTGCATATTAGTTTAATAGGCTTCCCGGATAACCTAATCGGGTGTTTTTATGTATTAATTATACTTATGGGTACACGACAGGGGCACTTTATTTATACGGCAGGTTTTTATGCAGTGAATTGGTAACCAATTGAACTATAATTTTTTGCCTGTTCATCGCCCGAACCGGCCTATTGGTAGAACTTAATGAAGAGGTAATATTAGCCCGTTAAACTTAAGGTTAAAAGACCGATCTTAACGACAAAATATAACGCTAAACCATGATGCGATTATTACTGGTTCTGGCCCTAATCCAGCTAACCTCCATTGCCAGTGCCCAGCGCCGGTTTAACCCGGAAGAAATGGCGCAACGGGAAAAAGAAATAGTTTTTAAAAAAGTAGAAAATCTTTCAGCCATGCAAACGGAACTGTTGAATGGCATTTACAATGAGTTTGCCGTAAGCATGACCGAAACGTTTGAGGAAATCCGTGCTGCCCGGAACTGGAAAGAAATGCGTCCCAGAATGCAGGCCCTCCGGGAAGATAAAGACCTGCTGGTTAAAGATGTTCTCAATTCCGGTCAATTCAGCAAATATGCTGAACTCACCGATTATGAGGCCCGGCAGAAAGCCCCGCAGGATAAAAAAGACGGACCCCCTGAACAATGAAAAGTATCAACTGCTCATTCGTTCAACGAACAACGTCCGTGTTAGCCCTGGTTGCTATTCTGCTGGTTTTTACTCCCGGAATGTTGCGCGCACAAACCTATACGGCTAATGGGAAAATTATCGACGCTACCGACAAAGAGCCGGTTGCGGGGGCTACCGTACTGTTTGTTAACGTGAAAGATTCGCTGCGCAGCAAGTATTCCACCACCAACGAAAACGGGGTATTTATAGTAAAAGGGTTGGAACGGGCCTTTCACAAACTGGTGGTCCAAAGCCTGGGCTACCGACCGTTTGCCGAATACGTGCGTGTTACCGAAAACAGTACCATTCGTACCCTTGCCCTGAAGCCCGACGTTACCAACCTGGAGCAGGTAGAAATTGAAGGTCAGAAAATCCCGGTCGAGCAAAAAGGCGATACCACCGTTTACAATGCCGACGCTTTTACCACCAACCCCGATGCTACTGCAGCCGAACTGGTGAGCAAAATGCCGGGTATAACGGTTAATAGTAATGGGGTCGATGCCAACGGTGAACAAATTCAGCAGGTGCTTTTCGACGGTAAGCGGTTCTTCGGCCAGGATCCGTTGCTGGCTTTAAACACCATACCGGCTAACATGATAAACAAAATTGAAGTGTTCGACCAGCAAAGCGAACGGGCTCAGCTTACCGGTTTCGATGATGGCAATACTACCAAAACCATGAACGTGGTAACCAAACCCGGGAAGAAGAAAGGGGTTTTTGGCTTGTTGTCGGCCGGTGGGGGTACCGATGAGCGCTACCAGCTGGAAGGAAATGTAAGCCGCATCGATGAAAACAGCCAGCTTACCCTAATGGGAATGAGCAACAACATCAATAAAACCAATTTTACCGACTCCGATATTACCGGTTCCAGGAGAAGAGGAAGAGGCCGGGGTGGTAGTGTACAGGTACCCGAGGGCATTACCCAAACCGAAACGATTGGGGCTAATTTTTCAAAAGAACAGCAGGATAAATGGAAACTGGAATCAAGTTACTTCTACGACGAGTCCACCATTGAAAACGCCGAGCAGTTACAGCGGGAAACGTTTCTCTCCGACGCCACCCAGCAGTACAACGAAAGCAACCAGCGTAATGCCCAGAACCGGAACCACCGGCTGAACATTCGTTCGGAAGTAAACCTTAACGAACGCAATACCCTGTTATATCGCCCCAAACTATCTTTCCAGCAGTTTGAATCGTCCGAATCTACCATCGGGGAAACCCTGCAGGGAGGGGAGCTACTGAATAATACGGTAAACAATTTTTTGCGCCGGAATGAAGGGCTGGAATGGGAAAACCGGTTGGTATACCGGCACAAGTTCAGGAAAACCGGCCGGTCTTTCTACGTTGACCTCGACGGCGATTTTCTCGATTCGGAAGGGACTAATCGCTTCATCGATGATATTTCCGACTCAACCACGACTTACCGGAACACTAACCGAAGAACGTTAATTGGTATCGAACCCGGCTTTGTAGAGCCCATCGGTAAAAGTGGGCAAATGGAATTTAGTTACGAGTTCCGGCAGGAAGACCAGTTGGAAGAAGTGGAAACTTTTATCCGGGAAACCGGCAGCGAACTACCCGAACAGTTTATCCCGGGCCTGTCTAATGGCTTTAACCGGGTAACCACGTACCACAAACCGGAAATCGGGTATAGCATCCGGAGTTTTTCTAAACTGTTCGGGGCCGAACTGGCCCTCCAGCAATCTTCTCTCGATAACGAGCAGGGGCTGGAGTCGCTGAGCCGGGTAAACCGGACTTTCACGGTGCTCCTGCCCCGTATTTTCGGTCGTATTCCATTAGGAGAAGAGGGGCGGATCTTTTTCCGCTACAGCACCGACACCGATATGCCCGGTAGTAACCAATTGCAGGAAGTTATAGATAACAGCAATCCGCTGTTTTACACTACCGGAAACGCCAATTTGAACCAGAGCTACACTCACCAGTTTTTTGCCAGCCTCAGAACGTCGAATGCAGACCAGAATACCTCTTTCTCTAACTTTTTCCAGGTTCAGAATACCAGTAATTACATTACCACGGCTACAACCATTGCCCGTTCCGATACCGTGCTTACTGATGGTGTGGTGTTAAGACGAGGGGCCCAACTTTCACGCCCGGTAAATACCAACGGTTACTGGAATATCAGGAATACCACGAGTTTCAGCCTGGCCCCGGCCGGGGGTAAGCTAAATATTAATACCCGCGCAGGGGGAAGGTACACGCGAATACCCGGCTTTATCGACGGACGGGAAAATGTTTCCGAAAATTATAACGTGAACGGTGTATTTAGCGTGAACAGCAACTTCAGCGACTCACTCGACTTTAACCTGTTTTACCGCATTAACGCAAGCCAGGTGAATAATTCTATCCAGCAAAACCGTAACTCTCGCTTCCTGACCCACGAAATCGGCGGACGGGCAAACTGGATTATTCCCGGGGGCTGGGTAGTGCGGAGCGATGTTAATTACCAGATTTATAATGGCATTAACGACGATTTCAACGTAGATTATGTGCTTTGGAACGCCGGGCTGGCCAAAAAGCTGCTAAAAGATAACCGGGGGGAACTGGAAATACGGGTATACGACCTGCTGAAGCAAAACCAGAGCCGTAGCCAGGAAGTAACGGCTAATTCCGTGCAGGAACAACAGGCACTGGTGTTGCAGCAGTATTTTATGTTATCGTTCCGTTATCGGATTACAGCATTTAATAATTAGTAGTTTAAGCCCACCTGGCGGTAAATAAGCCCCGGCAACCTGGCAGTGCCTACGAGCAGAAACGGCAGTCTTTTTATAATAGAAGGCTTTTTTCCTTCAATGTTATACCTCACAGACTTCCCTATTAAGGCCAGGGCAAAAATAATAAGGCAAACCGTCCGGTAACCTAAAATACCTGCAGTGGCCTGCTGCAACCGGCAGTTGGCCACCAGCATAAAAAGGCTTACCCCAACCATGCCCATAACAACCCCCCTTTCTTTTCGTAAGCAGAGATAAAAAGAACCCATGAATAATCAATACTGCGATCCGGAAACCGGAATCTGTACGCCTGCCCAATTACCCGGTGAAAATTCCGGTAAGGTAATGAGGTCGGATGCAAAACTGATTTACGTAGGCGACCCCATGTGTTCGTGGTGCTGGGGAATTGAGCCTGCCCTGCAAAAGCTGAAGAAAAACCTGGCGGTTGAAGAAGGAATCCCCTTTCAACTGGTACTGGGTGGGCTGCGCCCCGGTGGCGGTGATCCGTGGGACAACGAAATGAAATCGTTCCTCAAACACCACTGGGAAGAAGTGGAAAAACGCAGCGGGCAACCTTTTGGTACCAAAATATTTGAACGGGAAGAATTTAACTACGATACAGAGCCCGCCTGCCGGGCAGTAGTGGCCTTTCGCCAGTTGAAACCCGAACAGGAACTAAATTTCTTTGCCGCGCTACAGCGCAAATTTTACGTGGAAAACGAAGATCCGAACACGGATGAATTTTACCATTCCCTCTGCGAGGAATTCGACGCTGATTACAACCAGTTTAAAGAATATTTTCACTCGGAAGAAATTCGCAAAGCTACTAACGACGAATTTCAGATGAACCGAAACTGGGGGGTGAAGGGCTATCCTGCGGTACTGGTGGCTTACAAAGACGAACTTTTTGCCATAGCCCTGGGCTATGCCACTTACGACGAAATGAAAAGCCGGGCAGTAGCCATACTTAATGAAGAACATCCTGCCCGCTGAACAAACAATTAATATTCCAAACCGATGCAGTAACAAGCTCTAAAAACAATGTTCACGAGATTTAAAGATTGCGGGGTAAGGTTGTTTTACTGGAATGATGTCATACTTGCTTCAGGGTAGCAACCGGTCAGATTACTTCTGAAAGCTAAAACGTTTCATGAAGCGGTACCATTTCTTCTGTAAAAGGTATCGCTTTTTATTTATCGGACAGTTTAACCACCTGGTGAATTACTTTATCTAGCTTATTACAGGTTTCAAGAAGCAGATTGAAGTGCTTTTCATCGTTGCGAACCTTGTCGTCGTTCAGCATCAGGTCTACCAGGCCCATAATAGATGTGAGTGGGCCCCGGACTTCGTGCGACTGGGTATTGGCAATCTTAGCCATCTGCATTTCGTACCTGGTAACGGTTTCGCTAAACTGCCGCAAACTGGTGGTGTCGTATCCCAGCGACATGATGCCCACCGGTTCGCCTTTTTCGTTTTCGAAAAGCGAAAATTCCCAGTCGGACTGCTCGTAAACCCCTTTAGAATTGGCCGGCTTGCGAATGGTAAGGTTAACAATTTTACCGGGGTTCATGATGCACTCCTTCGCAGCCTGGTTACACTTTTCCATATCACCGGGGTGAACCGAATTGGAAAAAGGCTCCCCGATAAAATGATCGGATAACCAGGAAAACCGCTCCTTAAATGTTTGGTTAACGTAAATGTACTTTCCTTCCAAATCGGTAACAACCACACTGAATTTTCCGGAACGTTTAATCCAGTGCGGTAACAATTGCTCAATATTATCCATGAAACTTATATTCCTACCGGGCTTAGTACTTTTAGTGCCCCTTAATTGTAAAAAATCGCTCCTTTAGGTAAAAAAAATTGTTCAACCCCAAAAATTTACCGGGCATTTGTAGTTATATGCCATAAAGCCATTTAAACCGATGAATTTTAAGCCGCTTTTCCATTTTTTTAACCAACTAAACCAAAACAACCACAAATCCTGGATGGATGAACACCGGGACGAATACAAAGCCATTCGTGAAGAAGTAATTCAGTGGGTTAACCGGTTCAATCCTGTTCTGGAAAGCATTGACCCGGACTACACGCACACGGAAGGCCGTAAAGCCATTACCCGTATTAATAATAACCTGGTGTATAAACCCAATGCCCCGGTATACAAAACCTACCTGGGTTTTGAGCTGGATCAGCAAAAGGGGCACCCCTCCTTTTACGTAGAAATGGGGCTTGAACACTGCTTCATCGCCGGTGGCTTCTACCGCCCCTCACCCGGAATATTACACAGCATCCGGGAGGCTATCGATTACAACGGCAACACCCTGAAGAAAATTATTTATGCTCCCGAATTTACAGCTCAATTTGGTAGAATAGAAAACTCAGTAAGTAAACAGGATCAGTTAAAAACCGCGCCCAAAGGCTATGATCAGTTGCACGAGCACATTGAATTACTCCGCCTGAAAAGTTTTGAAGTCATTCAGCACCTCCCCGCTAACGCCCCGCTGAATGATCGTTTTACCGATAACATTATTCAACGGTACAAAGACATGCTACCTTTTCGGCAATACCTGAGGCAGGCTGTTTCCGTGTAGGCTACCCTCTTTGCAAGAGCAGTAATGGTGTTACGCAGGAGTTCTATTGCGCAGCAAAGTATTTTGTTTACAAAGAAGTAAATTAAAACAGGGTAAGTTTTTAGTTAACTATTGAGGTGAATTTTAAAAGTGCGGGACAATTTTTGCTGGGTTTCAGTAAATAAAAGTTGTCCTTTTAACCTATGCAAGTTCCTGCCTCACAGTTTTACCAGATCATTGCTCAGCATACCCGCGATTTTATCGGCGTACACGATATCGATGGTACGTTTTTGCACGTTACCCCCTCAGTAAAAGAAGTGGTAGGGTACGAGCCCAATGAAATGATAGGAAAAAACCCTTATCAGTTTTTCCATCCCGACGACATGGAAAGAATTTACGAAGAGGCTCACCGAAACAGCCTGAGTGGTAAGCTAGATAACCAGATAAAATACCGGTTCAGGTGCAAAACGGGTGAATACGTATGGCTGGATACCACATCAAGGCTGGTGGAAGAAAAAGGTGCGCAATACCTGGTTACTTCTTCCCGGAACATTTCGCAGCAAGTACACCTGGAAGAACTACTGGAAGAATCGCAGCAAATGGCCCGTTTGGGTAGCTGGGAGTACGATGTGGAAAGTAACATCATTACCTGGACCAAAGAAACTTATCGCATCCACGAAGAAACGTTCGATAAAACTATCCAGGTAGCAGATGGTATAAATTATTACCTGCCCGAACGCCGGGCTGAAATTCAGCGGTGCGTGAAAGAAGCTATTAAAGAAGGGAAACCCTACGACATAGAAACGCAAATTAGAACGGCCAGGGGGAATATCATTTGGGTACGATCTATCGGTAAAGCTTACCAGGTTAATGGAAAAACAATTAAGTTGTACGGTACTTTCCAGAACATTGACCAGCAGAAGAAGGCCGAATTGATCCTGGAGAAAAAACAGAACGAAGTAGCAAAAGGCCGTAAAGAACTGCTGGAAGTACTCAATTCCCTGGGCGAAGGAGTAATTGTGGCCAAAAATGTTCTCGATTCTTCCGGGAATATCCAGGATTATAAACTGCGGCTGTTCAACGATAAGGCTACTCACCTTTCAGATGTTTCAATTAATGTAAAAGAAGGAGGCAGCGTATCAGGTATCATTCCTGCTAATTTGTATACGCAGGTACTCCCACTGTTCATTACCGCAAGCCTGCAGCAAAGGAGCATAGAAAAGCAGGTGTTGCACCAGGGGAATATGGATACGTGGTACAAGGTACTGGTTGTGCCTTACGATAACGGGATCATTGCTACTTTTTCCGATATTTCTTACCTGAAGCAAACCGAGGTCGTTCTCCGCGAACAGGCCGAGTTGTTGTACCTTACGAACAAGGAACTCACAACCGCCAAACAACAGGCCGAATCGGCAGCGATGGCCAAGGCCCAGTTCTTAAGTACGATGAGCCACGAAATCCGTACACCGATGAACGCAGTGCTGGGGCTAACCCAGTTACTGCTGGAAGAGGAACCAAGAGAAGACCAGCTCGATCACCTGGAAACGCTAAAGTTCTCTACCGATAACCTGCTGGTTATTATTAATGACATCCTGGACTTCAATAAAATAGAATCGGGTAAAATTGAAATCGAGTCGGTTTCACTGAGCCTGCACGAACTTGCCCGCGCAATAAAGCAATCGCTACTGGCCCGGGCCAACGAAAAAGGCATCTGGTTAAAGGTTAATATTGATGAAAATATACCAGTTCACCTGGTTGGAGATCCCGTTCGCTTAACTCAGGTACTCACTAACCTGTTGAGTAACGCTGTTAAGTTTACCGAACAGGGTGGGGTAGAACTCCGCATCGACCTGCAGAACAGTGAAGAAGATACGCTAAACCTGCACTTTCAGGTTATTGATACGGGTATTGGGATCCCGGAAGATAAAATTAACACGGTATTCGACCAGTTTTCCCAGGCGGGAATCGATACCACCCGCAAATACGGTGGAACCGGGTTGGGGCTGGCTATATGCCTGCGGCTACTGGAAATGATGGGCAGCTGCATTGAACTCGATAGTACGCCGGGTAAAGGATCTAACTTTCACTTTGTATTGCCCATGAAAAAAGTGAACAACAGCAAGTTGGCCTACCCGGATGTAACCGAAGAGAAGCAACACCGGGAACAGGACCTCAGTGCCTTCAGGGCTACTGTACTGGTGGTCGACGACAACCGGGTAAACCAGAAGGTAGTAGGCCATTTTCTAAATAAATGGGGGGTAAAAGTGGCTTTTGCCAATCATGGGGGAGAAGCCACCGAGAAAATCCAGTCTTTCGCTTACAACCTGGTTCTGATGGACCTGCAGATGCCGGAAATGAACGGGTACGAGGCTTCTCACTTCATCCGCTCGCTGCCCGATCCTTATTACCAGCAGGTGCCTATTATTGCTCTTTCTGCCGATGTAGTTGCTGACGTGAATAAGAAAGTTATCGCCGCCGGTATGAACGATTACGCAACCAAACCTTTTAACCCGGAAGAGCTTTATACCAAGCTGAATACCCACCTGGAAGTTCAGCGTTCAGTGCCTGTAGAGTAAGTTTTAAAATTGCTCACTTCTGAAATTAACCTGTTCACTGGTGTTTGAGTACCGTTGATAATGAATGGCTGGCAAGTAGTCATTTTTTAGGTTATGTTTGATGTATAATTTTTTAGTTAATAACATAATTTTTTCACCATTCATATACGAAATCCTATGACTACTTCATCATCACAATTAGATAATCTTGCCGAAAGCCAGCAATCGCTGGTGCAAACCATGACCAACGCCTCGCGCCAGATCCAGAAAAAGATCATGGAACACCTAAACGATACTGATTCTTCCCAGCTGCTGGCCGACTACGTAAGTCAGCAGAAAGAACTAACCGATAAAATTGTATCGGAAGGGTACAGCCAGGAGGCCATCCAGAAGCTTCCGGAATACGCACAACAGTATTTCTCAATGCTGAGCAGTTTTAATACTAAATGGGTTGCCTCCATGCAATCGTTTTCACCTGAAGCGTTTACCGAAGCTTACCGTGAGCAGCTTGCAACAATGAGCCAACAAATTGAGCAGGTGCTCAGTAAATTCAATGAGTTATTCACTGCCGGTTTAAGCGGATCGTTCAATCCCTATGCGACATACGAGCAGTATGCGAGTTTGTATCCCTTTTTCCAACGGTCGGTTACCGTAGGTCTGGAATTAAGCCGAAGCTTTTTCTATCCCTACAAGGTACTCGGCCAGTTGCAGGCCAAATCGCCTTTTGCCGGGCAGGTATTAATCCCGGAGCAGGTTAAGCAGGCGATGGATAGCTTCAACAGCCAGTCGGAAAAAGCCCTGGAAGGAATGTACGCCCAGGTAAGCCAGGCCAACGACCGCTTCCAGGAAATGGTTAACCAGGTAAGCGAGCCCCTTCAGCAGTTCAGCGATAATAGCTGGAAGCAGTTCGAAGCCAACCTGCAATCGTTCTCTGCCCAGGCCGAGCAGGCTGCGTCGCCCCTCGTAAACGAAGTTCCCGGTCAACACCAGCAAGGTATCCGGGATTATATTGCGCTACAAAAAGACCTTACATCATTTTCATTGCAGGCTGCCTCGCTGCAAAGAACTTTTTACCGTTCCCTGGCCGAACAGGTAACGGCAAATCATGCAAAGTTCGTAAGCAGTGCACTGCAGCAAAAGCCAGCCGATACCGGTAAATTATCGGAAGAATACATTAGCGGGGTGGAAAAAGCGGTTGACAAAGTATTTCGTTCAGCAGCCTTTAAGCAGGGGCACAAGCAGCTTTCAACGCTTGGTGCTCAAATAAGCAGCCGTTTACAGCAGCAGGCGGAAGAAGCAGCTAAAAGCTTTAGCGCACCAACTGCCAAATAAAAAGTTAAGCCTGATTTTTTCTGAAAGGAAAATAGTGCGTATAGTGTGGGGCCGGCATCATTTGGGGGATGCTGGCCCTTTTTTTGGTAACGTAACGAAAGCGGGCTTTTTAACCGCAACTACTGAAAATATAAAAGAGGTGATTATGCACGGTAGGTACATTTTCTTTTACGGCACCCTGATGAGTAACTTTAATAACCCCTTGCAGGAGGAAGTTATGCCACTCCTTAACTACATCGGGCCTGCACAAATTAACGGGTACCTTTTTAATGTAGGTCGGTACCCCGGGTTTGTACCCGATGCACTGGGCGGGCAGGTTTACGGAGAAGTGTACGAGTTACCGGAAGAGCATAACCAGTTGTTAGCCCTGCTAGACGATTACGAGGGAATTGGCGAACACCACCGGGAGCCTTACGAATACCAAAGGGTTACCCTGCCGGTTCAACTGGAACGGGATACGGTAAACTGCTGGGTATACGTATACAATTACAACCTGAAAAATTGCAGCCTGATCTCATCAGGCGATTACAGAGATTACATGCGTAAATTTAGTTAATTATTCTGCCAGGAAATCTTTTATTGCATTGCCCATCGATGATGCTCCCTTTTCAAACATCATGCTCAGGTGATTTCCCGGAACACCCACGTAGCGGCCATTAGGCAATGCCTGTACGGTTTCCATGGCCTGCTCCCTGGGTAGCAGGGCAGCAGGGCCGTAAGGCTCAGTGGCATTGAGAAGCATTACCTGGTGTGGTATGGCGGGGAGGATTTTAAACCACGGGTCACCCAGCGCCCCTTCCACGGCTTCTTCCATCTGGCTGCGCACCGAGCGCGGTTTAACCGAACCATCGGGCCGGTCTTCAACATCGGCCCGGTAGTAGGGAATCATGCTGTCGTCCCATTGCCCTTGCTGGTAAGGGGCCAGTTTAATTTTATCGAGGTAGTTATTGAAAGAAGGAAAAGTTGCATCCAGCCGGGCCAGTGCCGGGATGAGCAGGTCGCGGGTATCCGGGTGCATGTTGGCAGCGGCATCGATCATGATAATTTTATCTACCCGGTCGGGATAATGATAAGCCAGGTACAGGCTTAACAGGGCCCCGAATGAATGACCGCATAAAACTACCTTATCCTTGCCCGTATCGTTTAGTAAACCAATAATATCCAGGGCGTGGTCGCCCATGGTGTAGCCATGCTCCGGTTTATCGCTTAACCCCCGACCACGCAAATCGACGGCAAACAGCTCCTGGTCTAGCTCCAGCGACAATTTGTTAAATACCACGGCATTGGCCGTGAGGCCGTGCATCATTACCAGGGCAGGTTCTTTTCCCGGTTTATAAAGGTAATGCAGGTTAATACCGTTGGTACTAATAAAATGCTTGCTGGGTAGAATATCGCTTTTCATATCCATTCAAATAGGGTTGTGGCCGAGGTAAATTTTTCACCGTAGTGTTGATCAGACTCTTTTCTTAACCGGGGAGAATGCCCATTTTCATATTCCCTGAACAGGTTTTCGCTGGCAAAATGGTATTGAAATACGTAAGTGCCCGGCTTATTTTCAGGCTTCATAATATTAAATGAGCTCACCAGGCCAGTGGCTACAATATCGGGGATGTGTTTGGTTTTCATCCAGTGAAGCCATTCAGACTCTACCTCACTGTTAATCGTAATTTCAACCTGGTAGGTAGTCATACATGTTTTATTCTAATGGTTTCAGAATTGCTTCGAACAATAATAAATAAAATTCCACGACATTAGGAAAAAATTGTTGAAACCCGGGCTGTTTTCTTACCGGTGCACCATTTTCCGTTTTACGTTAATTAACCTGAAAAAGTATCCGGTTATCCCTGCCTTCCAGTTATTAGCACGTTTTTTTTCATTGAAAAATGATACATCATTCATAAAAAGTTTATGAAGTATCTGGTGAAAGAAACCTGGTGAAAGCCTGCTCTCCTGTTCATGGTTCAGCTTTGGCTAATCGGAATGAATGTATTTACCGCCCCCGCACAGCATGGCAGAAATGTTTGTTTCCTCTAACCGGTTGCCGGTGGTTAGGGGAGGGGCTTAAATTGTGCTATTATGCGTTTCACTGGGAGTGGCGCACGTTACCTGCTTACCTTATGCATTTAAATTACTGTCGGCCAGGAATATTACCTTTAATATCGGGCTGTTCCCGGGGGCATCGGAAATTGCTTCGGGTATACTGGAAATCTACTACGGCTTTTTTAACCCGTAACCAACGGAATAAAAAGTAAAAAGCCGAGAAATTTTAGTTTCCCGGCTTGCTGGTTTTAGTTGGTTGTTTCAACTTCTTCGGCTTTCACCTGGTTGGCTTCGTAACCTCCTCCGTCATCATCGCAGGCCGATACCAATAAAAGAATACCAAAAAGCAAAGCTAATGATCGTAATAACATATGATGTGTATTAATTAGTACTGCCAATGTAATGAACAGGAAGGGTAAATTGTTTTACTTGTAGCAGCCTGGTTAAATGCAAAATTGCGGAATAACACATTAAATGATTATTACCTGCTGTGCAGTACCTCCCATAATTATGAACGAGTAATCAACTACTACAGGGTAGCAGCCCAAAGGAGTAAGCTTTAACAAGCCTTCAGGTTAAAACAGAGGAGAATTGCACAGGTTAGCGATTACTCATTTCAACCAGTTCATCATTTTGCCAGGTTCCGCTGGCAATTATTTTGCCTTTTTCGTTAAAAAATTTTCCTTCCCCGTTTCGCTTGCCGTTTTGCCACTGGCCGGCAAATTTTTCGCCATTAGGCCAGAAGTATTTGCCGTAACCGTGTCGTTTATCCTGTTTAAACTGGCCCTCGTAGTATTCTCCATCCGGCCAGTGGAATACACCCTCACCGTGGCGTAAATTATTCTTCCATTTTCCCTCGTAACGGCTACCGGTTGAATACAGGGCTACACCTTCACCGGTAGCTTTATCGTTGCGTACTTCTCCCACGTAAAAAATGGTTACGTCGTTTTTGCCGGTAAATTCCAGGTAATCAGTACCACTTTTATTGTTTAGTTTGTTTTCAAGGCTATTTGCGCGCAGCCGGGCTTTGTCGAGCGCAAAATTAAGGGAATCCAGTTGATCAGCTTTAATCTCTCTGGCAAGGGCTAAATCAGTTTCCAGGCTGGTAAGCTGTTCGTTAACCTTGCCAAGTTCCCTGGCAAGCTCCCTGTTTTCAGATGATAAATAGGTAGTATCTAATTCCTCTAGTCGACGGGTGGTATTAATCCGGGCCCTTGCAGCCTGTTGCAACTGGAGGTTGGCGGGGTTTTCACTCATTAACATGCCGCAGACCTCCCTTGCCTCTTCATATTTTTCGTGCTGAATTAAAGAGTCAACGGCCAAAAAGCGGGTAAGCAACTTATTGCTTGCTGATTCTTCCTTTATCAGAACCTGGGCAGCTGCAAATTCACGCTGTAACTTACGGGCCCTGCTAAAATAAAATACTGCCATTATGGTAGCTGCCAACAGCATGAAATAAACGAATACGATGCGTGTTTTCAGTACTTGTTTTTTCATATTGAGAAAAAAGCCATGATTACTCGATTAAAAGTCCTGGTTAACCTTCGGTAACCGTTGTTGAATACTTCTAAAATCTGGCGAGAAATAAACGTGAAACCGTACGGTCCATTTCTGGTTAAACACGTCTCCATTACTTAATTCCTGCCCCTGTGAGTACATCAAACCTGATGCCACAGTGAGCTGAGGACTAATAATGTACCCCAGGGAGGTATGTAAGCGTAAATCTTCCATCGGACTGTTTACTACGGCTTTCCCGCTTTGCATAATTAATTCTGCTTCTGGTGCGATGTATAACGCTTCCGGTACCAGCTTTTTCTTGTTCAGGGGAATTTTTGCCCGGAACATGTACCGCCACCGGTTGCGGAATATATAGCTGCTGTTTTCACCAAAACCTCTAGACCAGCGATGTTCCACCCGAATACGATGATATACCATTAACCGGCTTAAAGGAATGGCAAACTGGTACTGGTGCCATATACGCCATTCCGGAACGGTGCGTTGTTCGTCTTCAGAAATTTCATCCGGGTTAAAGTTCACTCGCAAAACCCCACCCAGGGCGGTATTAAACTTCTTGGAAAAGAAATAACTAATAGCGTGGCGGTTATAAATTTGGGCAATTTGGCCGGTAAAAGGAGTGCTGCTGCTCTCCTGGAAACGAAAATGGGTTTGAGCAATCCAGAATATATTTTTGGTAAGCCTAATATTCCCGTAAGAGTTTAACCAGAGCCTGGTTCCGGGGTTTGTAAACTGCGATTGATCGGGTAAATTTCGTTGCTGAGCGTTTAGTGATAAACCGGTTATCAGCGTAAAAAATGCCCAGAAAATCAGTAATCGTTTCATGCTTTGCTCATTCTCACGGGTTCATCGATACGTTGAGGTACTGCAACATTACTTCCAGGCTTTCTTCGTTTTTCAGCTTACGCTCAATTTTAGAGGTCTTTTCCCGCCGGAGTTCCAGCATACGCTTATAAAGTGCGTTGAGGGTTTGCCGATAGTTTTCAGCATCGTTGCAAGCCATTTCATTGGCTATTTCAGCTAGTAATGAGGGAATTAAAACCTTGTTGTACGCCCGGGTTAGCTCCTTTTTTACCTGGTCGGTCATTGTGGTAGCAGTGAACGGGTTCCACACCTGCTCGGTATACAGCTGATAAATGGAATCTTCCCGCGCCGGTAATTTGCCCAGCGTGTAAGCTAATTTTTTCATTCCGTTAAAGCAGTCGATCAATTCGTTGGCCCGCTTTCTTTTTCTAATCAGGTTGTCGATCCGGGAGTACTCACCAATTTCCTTACTAACCCGGTTTTCCAGGCCGGAAACTGCCTTCAGAAATGGTTTCGATTTACTGGTAGCCACCAGTGAATCCAGCATCTCCGTTAGGCTATCGGCCCGTCGTACCAGGTTATTTTCCAGGTTTTCCAACTCCTGCTGAAGCTTATCCTGCTGCATTTCATCAACTATTTTATCCTGGATGGCCGTAACAGTTGCCAGGGCAGTTTTAGCGCGCTTCATAAGTAAAGAAAACCGTGATTTACTTCCCGTTCCGGAAGTATCTACGGCAAGCTGATAAGAACTTTGTTTGTTTCCCGAGGAATCCTGGTAGTTAACCGTAATCCCGGTGGGTGGGGTGTTAAGCAGCATCGAGTCTTCAGGGGGAAGAAAAGGCAGTAACTGATCCTGGTGGTAGGCCAGTATCTTATTAATCGGTTCTACGTAAGAATTCTTCAATTTTTTTGCCACTTCCAGCAAGAAACGCACGTCGTCATCGGAGTACTTCAGGATATTTAACTGGGTGTTTTGAACCAGGTCATCCGTTTCCTGATTAAACCTATTCCATAATTCATCCAGTGTAACCAGCTGCTCACGTTCCAATTCACTTAACGGATAACTCGCCACCTTAACCCCAAAAACCGGCATGGAAACTGAATCGGTAAACGGGTTCAACTGATCGGCAATCCGCGAATAGTATTTGGCATGTTCTTTTAGTATACCGGTAATCTCCCCTCCCTGGGAGGAATAATCAGCCGTATCAAAGCGGTGCTGCAGGGTGAGAATCCTGAAAAAGCGACGGTCGAGATTTATGGTTTCGTAATGAGCGGGTATTGCATCATAAACCGGCAGGGTTTTGCTGGCCCGTTGGTTTGCAATGATAATTTTTTCCAGGGTACCCGCTGAAAATACCCATTGTTCCTGTTTGTCCGGGTCATCGTTATTATTCAGTATCCAGGTATCATGGGCCACACCATTTCTTAAAAATCGCCCCAGCAGCGTGGCATTCATTGTTTCAATTCTGAGCGTTTTCCGGGGAATGCCCTGCTTAAAAGCTACAGAACTGGAAAAAACTTCTGGTGAAGATTCTGAAGGAGTAATTTGTTCCACCCGATGGGTCCATTCTCCTTCGGCTTCTCCCTTAATAAACCGGGCAGTTGCCCGGTGCCTTAGCCCCCTGATGCTTACTTTCAGGTAATTATCGTTGAGGGTAGCATCGCCGGTTGCCGTAAAGTTACTGAATAGAAAATTCCAGGTGCTGTCGGGGCGGTTGATATTAAAATAACCGGCAGTTTTTATATAACCTGAACCCCGGGTAAATAACGAATCGAGCTGGTAAGATTGAAGAGAAAAAGGCCCGTTCAGCACGGTATCTCCATCAACGATATCGTAAGAAAAATCAATATCATTTTTATGATTACCCGAAGCAAATTGCTCCGCAACCCGGTCCTGGCAAAGCAGGTTTGCGGAAACTGTTAGCATCAGGAAGAGAATAAGGGATGTTTTTAGCATTAGCAAGTACATGCAATCGGGTTTGTTGCTACGCAATAAACCGAATCAACAAGAAATGTCTAAATTTTTTTTGCCCCGGTCATTACATGATAAGGTTGCTGACTTAAAAAAGGTAAGGTCCGGTACCTGCATGGCATAAACGCCTAAAAAACAGCATTTAATCCCAGTAAAAAATAGTCTCCCCGCTCAATCCGGTATCCGGCCTGCCGGGTGTATACATTATTTCCCGGCGTACCTTCCTGGATAATGTAATGCGCAATAATTTTAAGCTTGTGGGTATCCAGGTAATAATTGCAACCGATATTCCAGTTATCAGTACTCCCGGAAAAGGCTCCAACCTGTTCGGCCGGTTCGCTAGCTGGATTTCTGCCGTTGAACTGATCCCACATAACCACCGGCTCAATGATTTTCCGGTTGGGAAGCACAAAATTGTAGCTTGCCCTGATATGACCTGTATTCGATGAATAATTTACCGGCGGAATTCCGGTTTCTTCTGCCAGCGTTCGGTTCATGAACGACCAGTCTGCATCGATGTTAACGGCCTCCCAATTGAAAAGAAAATCTAATCCCAGGGCAGAAGAACTGGTAAACAGGTCGGTTTGCCCCTGGGTAGAGGACGAAAACCCAATTGAAATCCCTTTCCTTTCGTTGTAATAGTTGCTTACATAGGCTATATCATAAGTATTTAGTTCTGGGTCACCAACATTAATAACTGCCCGGGCAGTTAATAGTGGCGACCAGAGAATACCCGATGATAAAGTAGCAGCAATTTGCCCGGAACCGGTAGTATTCGTATGGAATAACCCCACATTATAATTAATGCTTACCAGGCTGTTTTCCGGGAAAATTAACCCGCCCAGGTTTATACCGGAAGCTCGCCCGCTACCCTGCCCTACCAGGTGGTTCCGGATGTAAGTTTGCTGGGTTCCTTTTTCCCCGGATGTAGTGGCAAAGCCTGAAGTAATGCTTTCCCTGCCGAACTGCGGCCGGAAATAGCCACCA
>CAZIWJ010000056.1:0-17424 GCA_964542855.1 uncultured Roseivirgaceae bacterium | reverse complement strand
AGTGGCTCCCGGTAAATAATATTTTCTACCGTATGGCCCAGTTTAAACACTACCCCCAATTCAACGGCTTTCTGATAAAGGAAATGATCGAGCTGGTAGCGACTCACCCCAAACCCACCTAAATCGAGGGGTAACTCCCCTGCTTTGCCCGAAGGAGCAGTGAGCAGAAAATTAGTAATAGGTGCCGGGGCTAGTTCGTGGGGGAAAATATTTAGTGCCTCCAGGTAAGGAATAACCTCATTGGAAATATATTCCCCGCAAACCCGGTGAAAAGGATAGGTTTTCCGCTCAATAACCAGTACCGAAAACCCTTCTTTTCTTAGGTGAATGGCATTCACCAGGCCCGCCAAACCACCGCCCACAATAGCTACATCGTACATATACTACAGTACATTTTTTTTCAGTGTTTAGTTTAACCGGGCAGTTACCGGGCTGATACCAGGCTTAGTTAAATTATTCGTTTAAAAATACTACCTTTCATTACATGAAACCCAACATTATGTTTTTCGTGGTGCACAAAGTTTTATTTTGTGTTAGATTTTAGAAGATAATCCGGAAACATTAATCACCTGCATAACGTTTAGCTCCAAATTAGCCCGAAGTATGGAAACAATTAAACAGCCATCCGGTACTTCTCTATTCAGCGTGTACGATGAAGTTGACCAGGGTATATTCCATGTTTCCTCTTCTTTAAAGGTTTGCTACCTAAACCCCTTTCTTTCCGGCCAACTGTCTGTCGATGCCTCGTTAACTATTGGTAATTCGGTTGAAGCCATTGTTCCTTCCAGCGAAAAAGCTTTCCACGAAGCCTTGCAACGAGTGCTGAAGGATCAGCAACCGGGTACGGCTACGGTTAGCATTTCACCGGTTCTGAACTACCGGGCTATACTTACCCCGGTAGTCGGCGGGAAAGAGATGATGGCCATGGTAATGCTGCAGCAAGAAAAAAAACCGGTAAACTGGGAAGATTACGAATACATCACCCAGTTGGTAGAGCACTCCCGCGACTTTATTTCAGTTCTTTCTCCGGAGGGAATTATGCAGTACCACAGTCCATCGTTTTATAATATTATGGGCTTCACCCCGGATGAGATCGTTGGAAAGCACGTAAAAGAATGGCTTCACCCGAACGACCTGCCTTCAGTAAGCAGGCGCTTTAGTTCTACGCTCCGGTACCACGAACCGGATGAGGAAGCCTCGTTTATCCTGGAATTTCGTTTTCAAAAAGCCGATGGTTGTTTTGTAGTGCTGGAAAGCATCGGTACCCTGGCCAAAGATAACCGCGGAGACGCCTGCGTAATTCTCAATTCACGCAATATCACTTCCCGAAAGGCTACAGAAAAAGCCCTTCAGCGGAAGGAATCCAAGCTTAGGGCTGTTCTTGAGAACCAGAAAAGTGCCGTTTGCCTGGTTGATAAAAAGCTGAACATTCTTGATTTTAACCATAAATACGTTGAGCTAATTAATAACTGGTTTGGCCAGCAGGTTAAATTAAATACCAGTATTTTATCTACTCTTGATAGCCCGAAGCGGATGCGCTCCTGGAAAAAAATGCTGGAAAAAGCTGCCAGGGGCAAAACCATCCGGATGGTTGAGCGCGACAAGGTTCAGAAGTGCTACTTTGAAATTGGTTTCTACCCGGTGAAACAAAACGACCGGGTGGAAAGTGTGGTTGCTTTCATCAGGGACATCAGTAAGCAGAGACGCCGGGAAGAACGCCTGCACCTGATGAAAATGGCCATGAACAATGCTAACGACGGTATTCTCATTACCGATGCTGATCCCATGAACCCGACCAACCTGAATGTAGTATTCGTAAACAAAGCATTTAGCGAAATAACCGGCTACGCTAAAGACGAAATACTGGGCGCTTCTCCCAAAATTTTACAGGGTAAAAATTCTGATAGGGCAACAGTAGATAAAATCAGGCAGGCGGTAGAAGACTGGCAGCCTATTGAAACAGATGTAATTAACTACCGGAAAGATGGCTCTTCTTTCTGGATGCGTTTAATGATTATGCCCATTACCGACGAAGATGGGGTTTATACCCACTGGATGTCTGTTCATCGTGATGTTACGGCCATAAAAAAGTCTGAAGAGAAAGACCGGATGAACCACCAGTTTATTGAGAGCCTGCTGGCTACTACCCCTAACCTGATTATGGTTTACAACCAGCCGGGTTATCAGGTAATGTTTGTAAACCAGAACGTAGTTTCCATACTGGGTTACGCAATTGATGAAATGCGTGGTGCTCCCCTCAGCCAGTTCATTCATCCCGATGACCTGGAAGCATTTTCCGGTATTGCTCGTAGCCTGGAGCAATATAGTGTGGCAGACCTTGAGTTGCGCATGAAACACAAAAACGGAAGCTGGCGCTGGCTGCGTTTTCGGAGTGTTCCGTTCGATAAAAGTACAGCCATTCAGCAGGTAATTATTTACGCGCAAGATATTACCGAAAGAAGATAAAATGAAAGTGCTCGGCTGAAAAGCTCGGCTGAAAAGTAAGTAGTGGCTCAACTTTATTAATTCTACCCTTTCTTGTAGTACGTTCAAAAGCACAGGGGCAATTGGATCGCTCATTTATGTTATCCGTTCTAAGCTAAATTTCACAGGACGCTACTGGTTTTCTCCAGGATTAGGCTAAATCATTGCTTGCGGCAGGGGTGGGTTCCAGTAGCTTATATTCGTACGAGAGGTCTTCATGCGTTGAAGAAATTTGCGTGTATGCATACACCTGCTGTTGGTTAACTTCCGGGGGAGTAATGCTGGTTACCAGCGATCTACGAAAATAAAATGCACAGAATAAACCGGCAATAGCCCCGTAAATGTGCGATTCCCACGATACTTCAGGGTTGTCTGGTACGAACCCGAGAAACAGGCTGCCATAAAGAAAGAAAACAATCATTGAAACCACCAGTGTTTGCTTTTCCCTGCGAATTAGCCCGCTGATAAAAATAAAAGCAAAAAGCCCATATACCAGTCCGCTGGCACCAACATGATACGCCGAGCGGGCTGCCATCCATACCCAGGCCCCGGTAAAAGAATAAATAAGAATAAACACCAGCACAGCTACCCGGTCGTAGAAGTAGAAAAGAGCTACGCCGAGAATGAGTAAAGGCAACGTATTAGAAAGCAAATGGGAACTGTCGCCGTGGATGAGAGGAGCGGCAATTATGCCAACTAGCCCTTCGGGAGTACGCGGAAGAATTCCGAACCGGAAAAAGTTCGTAGCAATTGCCCACTCGATTCCCTGGATAAACCATAGTAAACCGATGAAAGACAGGGTAAGCAGCACTCCTTTACGAAACAGGTAGCTTTCAATTTTAACCATTTTCTTTTTCCTCTTTTAAGCGATCTAACCTGACCCTGTATCCAACAGCCCGGCCTACGAATGAAATACCGGTGTTAAAAATAATCAGGCTCACTGTTCCCCAGGCAAACCACTTGCCAAACCCGGCACCACCAGACTTTAGGATAACTGCCTCACCAAATACAGAGAGGCCGGCACCTAATAAAAGCAGACCAACGACAGAGAAAATGAGCCAATTAACAAAAAGCTTACGTTGCATTAAAAATATATTTCCTGCGCCAAACGATAGGTATTGGCGTGTGCTTCTATAATGTGAGCCCGGATTTCCGAGTATCCCCCTCCCATACTCAGTGCTACGGGGATTTTATAACGCTTGCAAGAGGAAAGGACCAACCGATCGCGCTCCCGGCATCCGGCAATACTTACACCCAGCCTGCCCAGCTTATCAGATTCGAGAATGTCGACCCCCGACTGGTAGAATATAAAATCAGGTTCAACCTCATCGATTAACCGGGGCAAATGCCAGTTCAGTTGTTGCAGGTAGTGAACATCGTTTGTATGGTCGGGTAACCCGACGTCAAGATCCGACTCCTCTTTGCGCAAAGGATAGTTTTTTTCTCCATGCATACTAAAAGTAAAAACACTGGGGTTACCGGAAAAGATCTGGGCTGTTCCATTTCCCTGGTGAACATCAAGGTCTATAACCAGTACTTGCCTTACTATGTTTTTTTCCAGTAGGAAATTCGCTGCGATTGCTATGTCATTTAGCAGGCAAAAGCCTTCTCCTTTATTTGTAAATGAATGGTGGGTTCCACCGGCAATATTAAAAGCTACCCCATACTCCAGAGCATACAGGGCAGCCTGTAATGTTCCATTCATGATGGTTATTTCCCGCTTAACTAATTGTTCAGACATGGGAAAGCCGGTGCGGCGGATTTCCGATTTACTTAACCGTTGTTGCTTTAGTTTATCCCAGTACGATGCCTCGTGCGTATTGGTGATGTATATTTCTTCCAGCGGTTCGGGTGTAAAAAAGTTTTTTTCACTAATCGTGCCCTCGAATATTAGTTGTTCGGGAATAAGGTTATACTTTTCCATTGGAAAACGGTGGTTTTCCGGCAGGGGATGCGCATAAATAGGCGACCACGCAATACGTAACATACAATATCTAATCTAACTTCCTAGTAAATACCAGTAAGTAGTCTTGGTTGTTACGAGAGGAGAAACTTTTTTATTTCGGAATTGCTGGTCCGGGCAAATCGGGTAGTTCCGGATCTTCCTGCAACAGGAAGAACAAGGCCGTTCCGGCACCCAGCCCGTACAGTGGGTACTGCCACCAGTTGCTACGGGCAATTTTAAACTTCTGGCTGCTAACCTGCAAACCGGTTTGAGGGTTTTCAAGGGCAAAATAGTAGCCGCTGCCCGGCTTTACATTGCCGGGAATGGTAACAGAAAGGCGGTTCCACTTAAACTTCTTCCGGATAACTTTCACCGTTTTGTTGCCGCGGCGAAGGTACACGTGAACCGGGTGAATAACCCCGCCGTTGTTCCATGAGAGCCTGATTTTCTTTTTCCTTTTTATCTTTTCAGGAAGCGGGTTAATGGTGAACCGCGATACCGGGTCTGTTTCATGCTGTTTCCGTATCCTAAACCTTGCCGGGGTGGGCATATCTGCGGTAATTTCGTAATCTCCAAGCATTTGGGCTTCCCATAAACCCGATCCGTCCTGGAAGAAATTAACCATTGCGCGCCGCTGCGTTATTCCCAGGGAAACAGAAGGCCTTCGGGTATCATTTCCCTGTAAAGCCAAACTGTAATCAATAAACGCAAACTTCATTGTATCATTGATGAATACATCCGAAACGATGATATTGCTAACTGAAATCGTGGGCTGAATTGACTTGGTGTAATACAGGTCGAGGTTATTCAGAAACGTTTCTACAGCCTGGCTCCGGTTGCCGGGCTCCTTCTCCTGTTCTATGGCCAGGATACTCTCCATGAACGTTTCCTTCCCGGGGAATAATTGCTTAAAGGCTCCTTCCGGGGTGTACGCCCCCCGAATAATCAACTGGCGGCCAAGCGGGCTGCGGCTATTATCGGCTACCACATTGAGTAAATCCTCGTAGTCTTCTATTAAACGCTGGCAGGCACCCCGCATACTGAGTTTATCAATGGAATCGACGACGGCTGTTTCGTACTGTTCCTGGAGGAATAAACTCGGAGGGGCCTGCTGTGCCAAAACGTGCAGGCTAAACGGAATAATAAGGTAAAACAGCAGTAAAATTCGCAGCATAATTGTGTGTTGTTTGTTCATTGAATGGCCGTATAATTATAATTTAACCTTTTGGTTAATAGGGTATTACAAAAAATAATTTCTTTGAAAGATACCTTTTAAGTAGTTATTTAACCCATTATTTCAGTCAAAAGTACAAAATATTTTAATTTTAGTACATCCCGATTATAATTTCTCATCCAGCTTTAATACAGTTGATGCCAGCACCGATGCCCCGGCAGCCATATGCCCGGGCGTAGTGTATTCTTGCGGGCTATGACTCACCCCATCCCGGCTGGGAACAAACAGCATTCCCATAGCTGTAACTAAAGCCATATTTTGCGCGTCGTGACCGGCCCCGCTGGGAAGGTGCTGGTAGGAGTAGCCCAGTTGCTCTGCCTGTTCGGCCAGCGTTTGCTGAATAAACTCGCTTGCCGGGGCTGCCGCTGTAAATACAACCGGTTTAATGGTTGAACGGATTCCTGTTTCCTTATCCTGCCGGTTCATAAAGTCTTTTAGTTGTTTCACCAGTTTTTCTATTTCTTTATCGTCCAGGCTGCGGCAGTCCAGGCTAAGCGTTACTTCTCCTGCAATGCAGTTGGTTGCCCCCGGAAACACCTGCACCTGCCCTACTGTGGCCACCAGTTTATCTTTGTTAGCAAAAGCCAGCGTGTGTACCTGTTGTATTACCCGGGATGCCGCCAGAAGTGTATCTTTACGCATGTGCATGGGCGTAGTGCCGGCATGATTGGCCACCCCGGTTAGCTTAATAGTATACTGGTGCAGGGCTACGATTCCTTCCACCACCCCTATCGTATTTGCCTGGGTTTCCAGTACTTTGCCCTGTTCAATGTGCAACTCGAGGTAGGCACAAAATTCATCCCGGTTTCTTTTGGCTTCCCCGATCTGGTCCGGGTTTCCACCAATTGCTGCAATGCCATCCCGCACGGTTTTGCCACAATTTACAACCGTTGCCAGTTCGTCGTCAGCTAAACCCATGGCCATCGCGCGGCTTCCGTAAAGGCCTTCCTCCTCGGCAGCAAATACAACCACTTCCAGCGGATGCCGGGTAGAAATGCCCTGATCGTTAAACAATTGTATGGTTTCCAGGGCCGCCAGCACCCCCAGGTTACCATCGTACTTTCCACCGTATGGTACCGTATCAACGTGCGAGCCAAAGGCGATAACCGGTAGTCCGGACTCCGATCCTGCCCGGCGGCCGATGATATTACCGGCAGCATCGATTTTTACGTCGAGTTGCAGGTTATTCATCAGCTCCATAATGTATTCCCTGCCAGCAATATCTTCATCGCTAAAGGCTAGCCGCATCATGCCTCCTCCTTCCGCCCCGCCAATGCGGGCCAGATTTTCAATTCGTTCGCTAAGTTGTTGCTCGTTTGCTTGCATAATACCTGGTTGTTTTCCGGATTAAACGTATAAAACCGATACTACCAATATGTACCCTCAATCCGTTTACTGCAAGAAATTAATAAAATTAATGAGCGGCAGGGAAGCCAGCTATTACCTCCCAGTGGCATACATCAAAAACTGGTAACTACAGCAAGGCTATGAGTCTTTTCGACAAAATGCACGACAACCCCAGGCACTTATACCAGAAAACTGTAAACGCGCTGTACTCCGGGAAGCCCCGGTTGCTGAGCACCGAAGAATAGCTGGTATGCATTAATAAACGGGGCTACTTGAAGTAACCCCGTAGTTTTTTCTCCAGGTTAAAATAACTTATTAAAGGGCAGCAGGAATATCTTCTTCCATAATTTCCCGTATGGGGGTGTCGTCGCCGGTCATTTGCCAGTGGCCCACTGAAATGGGAATGTTGCCAATGCTGTTCAGTTCATCGAAAAAATCACTGATTTCAAAGTCTTGTCCCTGCGATTCTCTCAGGCGTCCCAGTTCAGCCAGTGCCCGTTCTACGGCGTACTTACCGGTAATGTAGCTAGTGCCATAACCCGGCTGCCTCAGGTATAAGTGCTGCTCGAAAATAAGCAAATCGGGTTCAGTTTTCATCCAGCCCCTGGGCGTATAATCGGAGTGAATACTGCCGGCTTCTTCCATGGTCATCATGTTGGCATGGGCGTACAGCGATCCCAGCCCCCTGGCAGCCCGCTGGGCAATCATAATGTAAACGATTTCACGCACCCTCGGATTGTCATCGTACAACCCGGCCTGCATAAACATTTCTTCTACCGCGGTGGCCATGCCTTCGTTACGCGAGTCGAAAATATTATAAAGAAGAGGCCCCCGACGGATCGGACTGGGATGGGGTGTATTGTCCATTCTGGCCAGTTCAAACCAGTGATAAAAATGCGAGTACAGCGGGCGTGGGTCGTAGTGTGCGGTTATCCAGAAGAAGTTCCGGGTTTCTTCCGGAATAAATGTACCCAGGTGCTCTTTGATTGCCGGCATAAAATACTCTTTTACACTTACCATTTCATTTTCAGAAAGAAAGTTGATGATGCTCTCGGCAGACTTATCGGCCATGCGGTCGTAGGCTTCGGGAGAATCGGCTGCTACCAGCGGGGGTAGGTCGCGGTTCCGGTGTTCTTCCAGCTTCAGCGATGACCAGGCGCGGGCCAGCTCACGCTTCAGGATCATTACTTCATCTTCCCAGGTTAGTGGTACCAGGTGAACGTGTTGTAAATACCAGGAATAATTTTCCTTTCCGATTCCGGAAGGGCCCGTTTTTTCTTCCGATTTTTCTTCCAGCCAGTTAGCAAAGGCATCGGTGGAAGCAATGGCGGCATCGACAGCAGCCAGTAGTTCCTCGTCGCCGCGGATATCGGCAATTTGCTTCAGGGCTTCCAGGTCTTTGCTCTGGGTTTTGATGTCGCGGATACCTGCCACCCACAGGTCGCGGGCATTTCCGGTCAGGTTTTCCTGCGCCTGGTTGTTCAGCGGCGGAATTACGGCCAGGTTGTTGAGCAAGCGTTCCCGCTCTTCGTTTGAAAGTGGAAAAGCATACGTCCAGGTTTCAGTAGTACGGTGGTGCGTGGGGCCTTCGTGGGCCGGAACATCAGAGCGGGCTGTCCACACCGATTTATAGAAAGCCGGGTCGCGCTCCCAGGGTTTCAGTACACGGTAATTAAAATCATACCCGTTCATTTCGGCCCAAACCAGGTGCCAGTCTACCTGTTCATTTACGGCCCACCCGGCCGTGTCCATAGCCAGCAGGCGGCTTTGAAGTAATTTAAATTCTTCCTGGCGCTGGTTAAACGTTTCAGCCCGGTAGTCGGGAGCACCGTTATGCACGGGTGGCTCCTCAAAGTTACGCCACTCGGTAAACAGGGAAACCAGGTCCTGGTAGGTAGCCGGTGTTTTTTCAATAGTTTTTTCCTGTTTCGGGGAGTTACCGGAATCAGGTTCCTGGCAACTACCGAGGACCAGGACAAGGATAAATGGGATAAGTACTTGTTTATAAATCATAGATGGTTGTTAGTCATTGATACCCGCAATATAAATCATCGTGGAAAAATCATTCATCATTCCCCGAAAAGTTCCTGCGGTAATTTTTCAGGGCGGTTCACCGTATAATTTTAAAAATAGTTTGTCATCGGTGTAAAAACCGGTGCTACCAAAGAAAATCTATCTTGTAACGATTCAATAAACCCCCGTTTAGAGTAAAAGGAATAACTGTAAAAATAATCTTACAGACGAAAGTTTACCCTGATGGGTGATTAGTCTTTGGGAACTTAATGCCGGTAATTTATCAGTGAATTAAATATGTGGTGATGCGAATTATCGGAGGACTTTTTTTACTGCTGGCAATTTTTTCGGCCGTTATCTTCCTGTTCTGGCAACAGGAAATACAGTATTTACAACCAACGCCTAAACCGGAAGGGCTTACCCAGATTCCTTTGGGAAAACCGGTAGCTGTTCCAAACCTGCCGGGCTTACAAACCGGTAAACCGGTGTTCATCCATTTCTACAACCCCGATTGCCCCTGCTCCCGCTTCAACGTGAGCGAGTTTCACCGTATGGTAAGGAAATACAACGAAGAGGTGCAATTTTACGGTATCATTCAAACTGATGAACAGCAGGCCCGGCAATATTACCGGGAAGAACTGGGCGTACCGGTTATTCTCGATACTAAAGGGGCTATCGCTGATCGATATGGTATATATTCCACGCCCCAGGCTTTGTTAATAGATACAGCAAGTAACTTATTTTACAAAGGTAATTATAACAAGGCCCGTTACTGCACGTCGCGCAACACCCGCTTTGCTGAATTAGCCATCCAGGCACAGCTAAACAATGAACCATTACCTGAATTTCACCCGCTGGCTTACC
Source organism: uncultured Roseivirgaceae bacterium (assembly GCA_964542855.1). Classification (GTDB taxonomy): domain Bacteria; phylum Bacteroidota; class Bacteroidia; order Cytophagales; family Cyclobacteriaceae; genus CAZIWJ01. The sequence continues at coordinate 7,537 of CAZIWJ010000056.1, read as the reverse complement.
AGGCTTACGGCTGCCAGCTTCCGCACCAGGAAAGCGAAACCAACACCTTTGCCTCGTTCAAGCAACTGTTTAAGGAAATACAAACCGAAAAATAACCTGATCTGACTTATGGATACCCAATTTAAAAAAACAGATTACAGCCGCTTTCTGGATATTATTAATAATAAATCAGATAAACTGACGGAGTACTTTCTGTTAGGCTACTTTGTGTTCGGCCTGCTCCTTGCCAGTTTCTACGATACCTGGATCATGGGACTGGGCGTGGGCACTTTATTACTGGTTGCCTACGCCGTAAGCAAAACACTATTTAAAAATATAACTATTCATCCTTACGTAGCCAGTACCTGCTTTGCCCTGTATATGGCCCAGTTTATTTACCAGATGCACGGATTGTTCGAAATGCACTTCTTTGCCTTTTTTGGTGCCGTGCTGCTGATCACCTACCAGAACTGGAAAGTAATCCTGCCACTGGCAGTTACAGTTGCCGTACATCATACCCTGTTCGCTTACCTGCAGTACATGGGCTACGATGAAGTGCGGTTCACCCAGCTCGATTACATGGACTTGCAAACCTTCATTTTTCACGTTAGCATAGCAACGGGTATTATTGTTGCCTGTATGTATTGGGCAAATGACTTCCGACGGCAAACAATTGAAAACGCCGACAACACCCTAAAACTGGAAAAGCAACTGCGAAGGGTAGAGAAAAACAAAGATTTTGCCCTGGCAATTGCTGATAAAAAAATGGATTATGAGTTCAGCTGTTCAAAGGACGATGAAATGGGCATAGCGCTGGAAAATATGCGGGAGAGCCTCCGGAATGCAGCCAAGAAAGAAGCGGAAGAAAAATTCATAAACCAGGGTATGGCAGGAATAAATGATTTGCTGAGGAAGCAGGATGAAAACGTAAACGCCATGTCAGCGGCACTGGTGAATTACCTGGTTCAGCATGCTAACGCCCAGATCGGTGCACTTTATCTTGCGGAAGAAGACGACGAAGGAGAAGAAGTATTACGGATGACGGGGTGTTATGCCTACGACCGAAATAAGTTTCTCGATAAAGTATTAGCCGTGGGAGAAGGGTTAGTGGGAGAAACATTTCTTGAAAAGAAGTCTACCCATCTGAATGAAATTCCCGACGATTACGTCTCCGTACAAACCGGCATTGGAGCAAGTAAACCCCGGCATATAATACTAATTCCACTCTGTGTGGAAGACCAGCCGGTCGGTATTCTTGAAATTGCTTCTCTTCACGAAATGCCACAGCAGGTAAACCTTTTCCTGAATAAAGCGGCAGAAACCATAGCCAATGCAGTGCAGAAAATTGTGGATGCTGATAAAATGCGGCGCCTGCTGTATGAATCGAGACAAAACGAAGAGGAACTGCGGGCACAGGAAGAAGAGATGCGCCAAACTAACGAAGAGTTACAGGCTACCCAGGAAGAATTTGGCCGGAAAGAACAGGAATACATTAAAAAGATTGAAGAGCTGGAAGCCAAAACGGCTGACGTGTAATATTTTTATTTTCAAAGATTATTATTAAAAAATCATTCAGATTTTCCTTTTAAAATCATTATAATGAGTGTCCATACAACAGGCACACCATATTTTTTTAGCGTACAAACACCCAGTATGAACAATTACGTACAACAAGAAAACGAACGGCTGGCCAGCCTGAAATCATTTAAAATTCTCGATTCCCTGCCAGAAGAAGACTACGATGCCATTACCAGCCTGGCAGCATCAATTTGTGATACCGAGTTCTCTCTCGTTAGTTTTGTAGACGAGGAACGGCAGTGGTTTAAGTCTCACTACGGGCTCGAGGTAAAAGAAACTCCGGTGTCGTATTCTTTTTGTGCTCACGCTATACGGCAGTCAACTGAAATCTTTATCATACCCGACGCCCGCGATGACGTTCGGTTTGCTACCAACCCGCTGGTAATGGATGAGCCGGGTATTGTTTTTTATGCCGGCGTTCCGCTGGTAGATGACGATGGGTATTCGTTAGGAACGCTATGCGTAATCGACCGCCGGAAACGAGAATTAAACAACCAGCAAATTGACGCACTCAAAACCCTTGCCCGACAGGTAATGAACCTGCTTCGCCTCAGGAAAAACAAGCGGGAACTGGAACGTAATACCCGGAAGCTGGAAGAAAAAAACCGCGAATTACAATCGTTTGCTTACCGGGTAGCCAACGATATCAGGAACCCGCTTAGCAGCATTGCCGTGCTGGCCAAAGACCTGGCCAAACAAATGCAGCGGAAAAATAATGATGAGGCTTTAATGCTGAACGTGATTCATGAATCGGCAGCTAAGCTAAACCAAACGGTGAATGGCATTTTGCAGTTCAGCCTTTCGCAGGAAAAGCTGGAAAAAGAGAAATCGCAGGTAAACCTGGTTGAACTTACCGATGACCTCAGAAACCTGTTCCACCTGGAAAAAGACCTGATTATTGAACTGTACAGTACAATCGATGAAATATTTGTTAACCGACCGGCACTGGAAACCATTTTTATTAACCTGATTTCCAATGCCATCCAGTTTAACCAAAAGCCTTCCGTGCAGGTTGTTATAGAGGCCGAACTGGCTGGTGACCACTATAAGATCCGAATTCTGGACAACGGCCCTGCCCTGTCGGCATATACCCGCGAACGACTGGGTAATTCCTTTAACCTGACCGAAGGCGATAAACGAGAAGACAGCATCGGTTTATCGACCGTTAAAAGCCTGGTGGAAGGAATGGGCGGCAGCTTAAAAGTTATTTCACGCCCGAAGCAGTGGACAGCCTTTACTATTCTGCTTCCGGTTAAATAATTTTACCTTACTCCCGGTCAGTTTCCAGAACGTCGTGGTGAACAATTGCTCTGCCTGTACTTTCATAACCTGTACGTGCCCGTTAAAAATTAACGAAAACCTTTTAACAGTCGCAATCCGTTATACGAGGCAAACACATTAATAACCCTTCATATGATTCAGGAATTACGCCAACGGTACGGCAGGTTATTCGAAGAGCAACTGATCCAGGAAATTGCCCAGGTTGGTAGTTACCGGGAAATCCAGTCGGATTATACCATCATTGACATTGGTGAATATATCCGGTTCATGCCGCTGGTCATTTCCGGGGCTATTAAGGTACTGCGTGAAGACCAGGAAGGAAACGAACTGCTGTTGTATTACCTGGAGCCCGGCGATACCTGCTCCATGACCATGACCTGCTGCATGGGCAACAAAAAAAGTGATATCCGGGCCATTGCTGAAACAGACAGTATACTCATTATTATTCCCATCCAAAGAATTGAGCAGTGGATGGCTAATTACAGTTCCTGGCGAAATTTCGTGCTGAACAGTTATCACGAACGACTGGAGGAACTGATGCAAACCGTAGATGGTATTGCTTTCAAACAGATGGATCAGCGGTTAATCCAGTACCTGAAGAAAAAAGCTACGCTTGGTAAATCCCCCTGTATTCAGGCAACGCACCAGCAAATAGCCTACGATTTAAACAGCAGCCGGGTAGTGGTTTCCCGCCTGTTGAAAAAACTGGAAGAAACCGGGGCTATTCAACTAAACCGAAACGTCATAAAGGTACTGAAGCTTTAATATTCCCGGCTCAACGTGTTAAGTAGAGTAGAACAGCATTTGCTGTCCCGTCCGTTTCCTCTAGGCAAAAATCAGTTTTTTCACGTCGGGCGTTCTCTCTAATGAATTCTTTCACCTTGGCTGCCGCGGCTCTCGTGCCCTAAAAATGATTGCGGTTCCCTTCCCTGCTAACGAATATTACATAACTCCCCATGAATTCTCTTTAGCTTTGCTACAATTAAATTTTCCGATCCATGCTCAGTAAATTTTTTCCCATTCTCCAGTGGTTGCCTCAATACAAAAAGTCCTGGCTTTCAGGTGATCTCTCGGCCGGGGTTACCGTGGGCATAATGCTCATTCCACAGGGCATGGCCTACGCCATGATTGCCGGTTTACCGCCGGTTTACGGGCTTTACGCTGCCCTCCTACCCCAGGTTATTTACGCCCTGCTGGGAACTTCACGGCAGTTAGCCGTTGGCCCGGTAGCCATGGACTCCCTGCTGGTAGCATCAGGATTAGGTGCCCTGTCGCTGTCGGGTATAAACGATTACATCGCTATGGCCGTCTTTCTTTCCCTGTTCATGGGAAGCATCCAGTTATTACTGGGTTTGCTGAAAATTGGTTTTCTCGTTAATTTCCTTTCCCGGCCGGTTATTAGCGGCTTTACTTCGGCTGCAGCCATAATTATTGGCATGAGCCAGTTAAAGCACCTGCTCGGAACAGAAATTGAGCGTAGCAACCAGATTCATATCCTGCTGCAAAACGCCTGGCCTACCCTGGAAAACACCAATTTCATTACCCTGGCCATTGGTTTAAGTGCCATTGTCATTATTAAACTCACCAAAAAATTTATTCCCAGGGTGCCCGGCGCACTGGCCGTAGTGGTAATTGGCGTACTGGTGGTTTACTTTGGCAGATTGCACGAGATGGGCGTTAATATTGTAGGCATGGTTCCGCAGGGGCTGCCCTCGTTTTCCCTGCCCGTAGTTGAAACCTCCCGAATTTCCGAACTCACCCCCATAGCCCTCACCCTGGCCCTGATTGCCTTTATGGAAGCCATTTCGGTAGCCAAAGCAGTGGAGGAACGCCACAACGAATACGAAGTAAATGCCAACCAGGAGCTCGTAGCCCTCGGGGCTTCCAATATTGTGGGTTCCTTGTTTCAGAGTTACCCTACTACCGGTGGATTTTCCCGCACGGCAGTGAACGACCAGGCCGGTGCCAAAACCGGTATTTCCCCGCTAATCAGCGCCATCATTGTAGGGCTTACCCTGTTATTCCTCACCCCCCTGTTCTACTACCTGCCCAAAGCCGTACTGGCTGCTATTATTATGGTTGCGGTATTTGGCCTGATCGATGTAAAATATCCTAAAAGTCTCTTTGGCCAGCGGAAAGATGAATTCATTTTACTGGTTGCTACTTTTATTATCACCCTTACGATTGGCATTACCCAGGGTATTTTTACCGGGGTACTTATTTCACTGGTATTGCTGTTATACCGGGTTTCCCGTCCGCATATTGCCATTCTCGGTAAGGTTAAGGGCACCGAATACTACCGGAATATTAACCGGTTTTCAAACGACACCGAGCAGTTTCCCGGTTTACTGATTGTTCGGTTCGACGCCCAGCTATTTTTTGGGAACGCAGAGTTTTTCAGGAAGGAAATGCTGAAAGCCATAGCAAACAACGGACCGGAAACCAAAGCTGTAATCCTGGATGCGCTTCCTATTAATTATATCGACAGCAGTGCGGCTCATCAGTTGAAGCAACTGGTTGAGGAATTGAAAAGCAGGGGCATCACTTTCCTCATTGCCCGGGTTATTGGGCCGGCCCGTGATATCATTTACCACAGCGACCTGCACGAAGTAATCGACGAGCAAAATATGTTTGCCAGTATTAACGAAGCAGTTAACTGCTTTCGGGAGGGTAAACCCCGTATGCCGGTAAGCACCCGGGTGGCTTCGGCACCCGGGAACACCTCTTCTGTAACCTGAGTTACTGATTGGTAGTAATTGTGCTTTTACCTTGCGTTAAAATTTAAAACCGCTTATGAACATAGAACAAATTTATACCGGATGCCTGGCGCAAGGCGCTTATTACATTGAAAGCAAAGGCGAGGTAGCTATTATCGACCCCCTTCGCGAAGTTCAGCCCTACATCGACCGGGCAGCAAAAGATAACGCAAAAATTAAATATATTTTCGAAACCCACTTCCACGCCGATTTTGTAAGCGGGCACATTACCCTGTCGAAGCAAACCGGTGCACCAATTGTATACGGGCCCCTGGCAAACCCTTCTTTCGATTGTATTGTAGCCGAAGACGGACAGGAGTTCAAAATAGGCGATCTTACGCTAGTGGTACTGCATACGCCCGGGCACACCATGGAAAGTACTACTTACCTGCTTCGTAACGAGAACGGCCAGGATACCGCTATCTTTAGTGGCGACACCCTGTTCCTGGGCGATGTAGGCCGTCCTGACCTGGCCCAGAAAGCTGCCGACATGACGCAGGAGCAACTGGCCGGTACCCTTTACGACAGCCTCCGCAATAAAATCATGCCCCTGGCCGATAACATTACGGTGTACCCGGCTCACGGTGCAGGGTCGGCCTGTGGAAAGAATATGATGAAGGAAACCGTGGATACACTCGGTAACCAGAAAAAAATGAACTACGCGCTGCGGGCCGACATGACCAAAGATGAGTTCATTAAAGAGGTAACCGATGGGCTTACACCCCCTCCCCAGTATTTCCCGTTAAACGTGAAGCTGAACAAGGAAGGATACGAAGATATTAATGCTATCCTGGCCCGGGGAACGCAGGCTTTATCGCCAGAAGCCTTTGAAGCCGCAGCTAATGAAATTGGGGCGATCGTGCTCGATGTACGTAAACCAGAAGATTTTGCAGCCGGGCACGTACCCCGGTCTATTTTTATTGGTTTGGACGGCAGCTTTGCCCCCTGGGTAGGCGCACTGATTGCCGACGTAAAGCAGCCAATCCTGTTAGTTACTCCCGAAGGAAGAGAAGAAGAAGCGGTAACCCGCCTGTCGCGCGTAGGTTTCGATAATACCGTTGGCTTCCTTAAAGGTGGTTTCCAGGCCTGGAAAGAAGCAGCAAAAGACTACGATACCGTAAGTTCGGTACCTGCCTCTGAAGTAAAAGCAGCGATAGAAAAAGGAGATGCTCATATCTTCGATGTGCGCAAGGAAAGCGAGTACCAGGCCGAGTACGTAAAGGGTGCGGGAAATACCCCCCTCGATTACCTGAATAATCATCTGGCCGAATTCCCTGAAAATGAATCGTTTTACGTACATTGTGCCGGAGGTTACCGCAGCATGATTGCTGCTTCTATGCTGAAGAGCCGCGGTATTCACAACCTGATCAACGTGCAGGGAGGCTTTAAGTCTATTAAAGAAGCTGGCGTAGAAGTTACTGATTACGTGTGCCCAGGTACCCTGAAGTAATCAGGTGGCTTTATCACGATGAATTTAATGTATAAACGAGTAAATCGAACACCGATGGGCTCGTTTATACTGTTATTGACACTCCCACCCCTAAAGAAGCGGGATTCTTGCCCATTAGCTTAAATTTATTTTCCGTTTCATTATTTCCAGCAGAACCTGGTCGTGTTGTTCTTTTTTCAGTACTACACTTTAACGGCTTCCGGTTAATGCCGTACTTACACCGGCCAGTCATAGCAAGGTGAACAAACCAAAAACCACTGCTCTAAACCAGCCACCCCGGGTTAACCTCGGGAAATATGCCTGGGAAAAATAGATTTTCCGGGTGGTAGAAAACCGTAACCTTCAATCATTTTTACACCTATCAACCAGCCAGGCCAAATCGTAGGCATTTTGGGAATAGAGAGGTTCTTCCGGATCTTTTGCGTCAGGAGCTAAGAGATGCTATGTATAGATGCAACTTCAATTACAGTATATTTTAGCAGATTCCACTAAC
>CAZIWJ010000055.1:4741-17633 GCA_964542855.1 uncultured Roseivirgaceae bacterium | reverse complement strand
GGGTTTACCACCACCCTGGAAGATATGCTCCGCGAGTTTTCCGAAGAAGCCAACCCCAAACAACAGAGCCGGGAAGAAACTGAGCCTTACCAGCCAACTTCATCACGCTATGGTAGTGAGGAAACGGAAACCCGGTTCGACGTACCGGCCGACCAAATGGGAAATGACGAAGAACCCAGCGGTTACGAGCCATATGAAAAATCGATTGAACATGACCCGGAAGCGCATATCCTTAAAGAAAACCCCGATTATGTGGGCATCGGCGCTGAAAACCGGGGGCGGGCAGGCGCTTATAGCATTAAAAGAAAAAAGTCATACGCCCGGCGGGTAGCCCAGGATTTAAAAAAGCCATCCGGTTTAAAAAAAGCCATCGTACTAAAAGAAATTCTGGATCGTAAGAAATACTAATCATGTCGTTACAAATAGAACATTTTTTTATTTGCCCGTACTGCTTCTCGCAAATTTCCATGCTTCTCGACCCGTCGGTTGAGGAACAGACGTACGTGGAAGACTGCGAGGTATGCTGTAACCCGATTGAAGTGCACTATTCTGTAGACCAGGAAACGGAAGAGGTAATTATGTTTAACGCTGAACCGCTGGGCCAGTGAGTAGGTTCCAGAACCGGGTTGCCGGCCTTGTTGGTGCCTTACTGGCGTACATTTTATTTACCTATGTTCTGTACAGCGTGGAAACCGGGGTGGAAGGCACTAACATAAAAACGCTGGCCGACGCCTTCTGGTATTCAGTTGTTACGCTTACCACAGTAGGTTACGGTGATTTATATCCGGTAACTCCGACTGGAAAAATACTGGGGCTGTTTTTTGTTCTGGGTAGTATTGGAATTATTGGCTTTGTAATTAGCCAGTTAAGTGCACAAATTGTAATTTATGTTGAACGTAGAAAACTAGGTCTGTTGGGTACTAATTTTGAAAATCATATCGTCCTGATCGGATGGGATCGCTTTGGCCGACAGGTAGTGGAAGAGATTATTCCTTCGGGCAGTAAGGTAGCTGTGGTTTGTAATGTTAAAGACGAGGTTGAACTCATCCGGCAAACATTTCCTTCAGAAAAGGTTTTTGTGCTGTTTGGCGATTACGATAACGCCGAAACTTTTAAAAGGGCGAATGTAAAATCGGCCAAAAATATTTTCGTGAACTTCCCCGACGATACCGAGGCCTTAATTTATATCCTGAATCTGAAAAAGAACTACCCTTCCCTGAACTACGTTGTATCGTTGAATAACCCTAGCTTAAAAGAAACTTTTTTATCGGCCGGCGTGCGTTACGTAGTGCCTAAAGGTGAAATTGCCTCCCGTTTGGTGGCAAGTTATACTTTCGAACCCGATGTTGCCGAAATGGCCGAAGCCCTGATGACTAGTGCAATCAGTGGAGAAGATTACGATCTGCAGGAATACCGGGTAACCGACAGCAACCCGTACCTGAGAAAAGATTACCTCGATGCATTCATCAACCTGAAAGTTGAGCATAACGTGGTCCTGGTGGCGATTAGTAAAATTGAAAACGGCAAGCGAGTGTTAATCAAAAATCCGGGTAAGGAAACCATTGTTCAAAAAGATGACTACCTTGTAATTATTGCAAACGGATCCACCAAGAGAAAAATTGCCCGGCTTTTTGCCATTGAGGAAGGTCGTATTATGGATTAACCGCGACTTCAACACATTTAACTGATTATCTGATAACATCTGAGTATTATGAGTGAGAAAACTGAAAAATTAAAAGCCCTGGAGCTAACCATGGATAAGCTCGATAAAGCTTATGGCAAGGGTACAGTAATGAAGCTCAGCGATGAACGGGTTGTGGATGTACCATCCATATCAACCGGTTCGCTGGGATTGGATATCGCCCTGGGTATTGGTGGAATTCCGAGAGGAAGGGTAACAGAAATATTCGGACCGGAATCGTCCGGTAAAACCACGCTGGCCATGCATTGTATTGCAGAGGCCCAGAAGGAAGGCGGTATCGCTGCTATCGTGGATGCTGAACACGCCTTTGATAAAGCTTACGCTGAAAAACTGGGTATTGATACCGAAAACCTGCTAATCTCCCAGCCCGATAGCGGTGAACAGGCCCTGGAAGTGGCCGAACACCTTATTCGCTCGGGGGCAATTGATATTATGGTAATCGACTCGGTAGCTGCCCTGGTTCCTAAAGGTGAACTGGAAGGTGAAATGGGCGACTCTAAAATGGGACTGCAAGCCCGGCTGATGTCGCAGGCCCTCAGGAAACTAACCGGTACCATTAATAAAACCGGCTGCTCCTGTGTATTTATTAACCAGCTGCGTGAAAAAATTGGGGTGATGTTCGGAAATCCGGAAACAACTACCGGCGGTAACGCCCTGAAATTTTATTCCTCCGTACGCCTCGACATTCGACGCATTGGGGCCATCAAAGAAGGAGCCGATAACGTTCTGGGTAATAGAACGAGGGTAAAAGTGGTAAAGAACAAGGTAGCGCCTCCTTTTAAAGTGGTGGAGTTCGATATCATGTACGGCGAAGGAATATCAAAGGTAGGAGAAATTCTCGACCTTGGTGTAGAACTGAATCTGGTGAAAAAATCCGGATCATGGTTCTCTTACGGCGACGAAAAGTTAGGCCAGGGAAGAGATGCAGTGAAGAAAATTCTGCTCGATAATCCGGAATTGATGCACGAAATTGAACACAAGATTAGGGCGCAGATAGCTGGTGAAAAAGTGGAGAAAGAGGAAGCCCAAACAACAAAAGAAAGTAAGAAGGGTAAGAAAGAAACCACTTCAGCCTGATTTAATTAGTTTTTTTAATCATTAAAAAGGCCCGGATTGCCAGTACATCCGGGCCTTTTTTTATTGAACTGGTGCTGGCATTACCACGGCCAGTCCCACTTTTCGTACCAGGGTGGGGTTTTCAGTTTGTCCTTGCGCGGAATGAAGGAGGCCAAAAAACGGTTTTCGTTGCCTGTTTTTTCTGATAGCTCAGTTTTAACAGGTTCGTTAGAGTTCGCTGGTAATGTATTCAGGCTGAATAAAATGGCTGCAAGCAGCAACGAAGCCAAAAATACATTACGAAATACGGTAGCAAGCGCTTTCATAATTTGTTATTTAAGTTAATAAGTTACAACGTGTAATATAATGAATTTTACTAACATTTAATAAAATGTTACAGTAATCACCAATAAAACCTACATTTATCAGATATGTTTATGGCTAAAAGTATTTCTAGTTAAAACAACTAAATTTACCTGTATCTTACTATTTAAGCTGATTAAAAGTCAAGTAAGTCCGTATTTTAGCTTAAAATTGTTCATCTTATAATACAATATTACAACTGTAAGTATTTTAAATGTAAACAGTACTTTTTGCTAATTATTAAAGTTTTCTCGAACCAATATTGCAAGCCCGCCTTCCTGTAAAAAAACCTTACCGGGCTCAACAGAATTAACTTCAGGTGGTTACTGTATTAGGCATACAAACGACAGGCAGATAGTTAAGTGGAAACACTTACGGTATTGATTAACTGTCTTATTCTACTCGATAAACCCATGGGTGTAAAAGAATCACCAAATTTCCTTCACGGACTGGAAAAGAGCTTTTCGTATTTATTCCGTGACAGCAGAAAACTGGCCGGGCTCATCTTTATTATTCTTCTTCCCATTGTTGAAAATATCTGGAAGATGATTCCCAAAGGAATTTCCTTTCCTTATTACGATGAACTGCACATATTTATTTATACGTTCACTGCAAATTTTGTCATCGTTCTGCTAGGGCTTGGCTGGTTTTTCACCATTCCACGGAAAGACTTTGCCCTTCAACTAATTGTACTGGCAGGCATTATGTACGGGTTGTTCGCTACCTACACCACTTTCCCTATTACCGTAAAGACATCAGTCTGGATAGATGTATTGGCTATTACCCTGATGGGAATTTTCATCTTCGTTTGCATTTACTACATCCGGAACTACTACCTGAACCGACCAGTCGATTACAAAGTACTGCACGATGGCCTGATCCACGATATTCATCATGAAAAGTTTATGAGCGAAGTTAGCCGGTTAGAAGGGCTTATTGCCATTTCCGACATGACTGCAGAACAGAAAAAAATGGGGCAGGAAGAAGTGCGTAAACTGCGCCAGTCGCTTTCTTATATTTCAGAAAAATACAGCGAACTAAAATAAAAAAGGGGCAACCATATAAATGGAAGCCCCTGCAAGTCAGAGAGGTTATAAATCAAATAAACTTACTATTATTAACGCTTAAAATTTAAAATCGTTCGCTCAATAATATCGCAGCACTCATGTAATTGCTCTTCGGTAATAACTAAAGGAGGGGCGAAACGAATAATGTTGCCATGGGTAGGTTTAGCTAACAATCCGTTTTCTTTCAGTGCCAGGCAAATATTCCAGGCAGTTTTACTATCTTCCACGTCGTTAATCACGATGGCGTTAAGTAATCCTTTACCCCTCACCAGGTTTATCAGGTCAGTTTTTCCAATCATATTCTCCATCCGATCACGGAACACTTTACCCAGTCGCTCGGCATTTTCGGCCAGTTTTTCTTCCTGTACCACGTTTAAAGCCGCCATAGCTACCGCACTGGCCAGCGGGTTGCCACCAAAAGTAGAACCATGCTCACCAGGCTTTATAGTAAGCATGACTTCGTCGCGGGTAAGCACAGCCGAAACTGGGAATACCCCGCCGGAAAGGGCTTTACCTAATACCAGGATGTCGGGCTTAAAACCTTCGTGCTCACAGGCGGTTAGCTTACCGGTTCGTGCAATACCGGTTTGTACCTCGTCGGCGATGAATAAAACCTTATGGTGCTGACAAATTTTATAGGCTTTTTTCAAATACCCTTCATCGGGAACAACCACCCCGGCTTCCCCCTGGATCGGCTCAACCATAAAGCCAGCTACGTTAGGGTCCTGAACTGCTTTTTCCAGCGCATCCAGATCGTTGTAAGGAATGATTTCATATCCGGGCATGTACGGTCCAAAACCAGTGCGGCTGCTAGGATCAGTAGATGAAGAAATTGCTCCTAAAGTTCTGCCCCAGAAGTTACCTTCCACGAATATAATTTTAGCCTGATTTTCCGGAATACCTTTTACATCGTATCCCCACTTCCGGGCTAGTTTAACGGCTGTTTCCCCGCCTTCTACCCCGGTGTTCATCGGTAGTACCCGGTCGTAACCAAAGAGTTCAGTAATAAACTGTTCGTACTGCCCCAGCACATCATTATGAAAAGCTCTTGAGGTAAGGGTCAGGCGTTGCGCCTGCTCCTGCAGCGCCCCGACAATGCGCGGGTGGCAATGCCCCTGGTTTACGGCACTGTAAGCAGAAAGAAAATCAAAGTATTTTTTTCCTTCTACGTCCCAGAGTTGTACTCCCTCTCCTCGGGTTAGTACTACGGGTAATGGATGGTAATTGTGAGCACCATACTTGTCTTCTAAAGTAATGGCCTGCTCACTGGAACTGATTGATTGTAACATGCGTAAATTTAAATCTATTCTGATATTTGTTGTTTGCTATCCTATTACAAGTTGTTAATAATTCCACTGCTTTCCTATACAGCAAATGAATTACTCATTACTAACTATTTTGTACGTTAACTCACACACAAGTTACATACTATTTATTCTTCCTTCCGATCGTACCCAAATACCCCCCCGGGAATGAAGGTGTTGAACAGCTTTTCTGTTTTTGCTTGCCTGCCCGGAGACTAAATGCAACCGGATTCACTAAAGTTATTTGAATCTGTAAGAGTTATACTGGAAGCACCTTGTATTTTAATGCTAAAATATCTTAATTTGCAATCCATTTGAACAGAACAGTGAAAAACCAGCATAACGATGTCTAAAGTTTGTGAGATATCCGGAACCCGGCCGTTGAAAGGCCATAACGTATCGAAAGCGAATAATAAAACCAAGCGTAGGTTCTATCCAAATCTTCAGCGCAAAAAGTTTTACCTGCCCGAAGAAGATCGTTGGGTAACGATAAAAGTAAGCGCAGCTACCTTGCGCACGATTAATAAGAACGGGATTACCAAGGTACTAAGAGACGCCCGTGAAAAGGGTACTGCGTTAATCTAACAGAAAAAATTAGTTATCATGGCCAAGAAAGCTAAAGGAAACAGAGTACAGGTAATTCTTGAGTGCACCGAGCACAAGAATAGTGGTCAGCCCGGAACCAGCCGGTACATTACTACTAAAAATCGTAAGAATACCACCGAACGATTGGAGCGTAAAAAATACAATCCTATTTTAAAGAAATATACGGTTCACCGAGAAATTAAATAATTATGGCTAAGAAAACAGTAGCAACCCTGAAGAAATCTGGTGGTGCAGGTTTTGCCAAAGTAATCAACGCGGTAAAATCGCCCAAAACTGGAGCAATTGTGTTTAAAGAGGAAATCATTCCTGCTGACCAGGTAAAAGATTATTTTTCGAAAAACAGCTAATCCGTTCCGGTTAGTTTTTTCCTGAAAAGTTTTAAGTCCCGTTCCAGGGACTTTTTTTGTACCCTACACGCTGCTATCTTTCGTAACCAGAAATTACCCAACACCTATGAAACTATTTGGCTTCCTATCCAAGGATAAAAAAGAAAACCTCGACAAAGGACTGGAAAAGTCTAACCAATCTTTTTTAAACAAGGTTAGCCGGGCCGTAGCCGGGAAATCGCGGGTCGATGAAGAGGTGCTCGATGAGCTGGAAGAAATCCTTATTACCAGCGACGTGGGTGTGGATACCACCATTAAAATTATTGAACGGATTGAAGAACGGGTAGCCCGCGATAAATACCTGAACGCTTCTGAGCTCAATAAAATACTAAGGGAAGAAATTGCCGGCTTGCTTACTGAAATCGACCAGCAAAGCGATGCCAGCCTCCCGGCCGATTTTGAAGTACCTCCCGGCCACCACCCGCACGTTATCCTGGTAGTAGGCGTAAACGGCGTTGGCAAAACCACCACCATCGGTAAACTGGCCGCCCAGTTCATGAAAAAAAATAAGAAAGTGGTGCTCGGGGCAGCCGATACTTTCCGGGCTGCTGCGGTAGACCAGATCAAGCTCTGGGGCGAAAGAACCGGGGCCCCGGTTGTTTCAAGAGGTATGAACAGCGACCCTGCTTCGGTGGCTTACGATACGGTGAAAGAAGGACTGGAACAAAACGCCGACGTTATTATTGTTGATACCGCCGGCCGCCTGCATACTAAGGTAAACCTGATGAACGAGCTGTCGAAAATTAAACGGGTTATGCAGAAAGTGATTCCCGAAGCCCCCCACGAAGTGTTACTGGTACTCGACGGCAGTACCGGGCAAAATGCCTTCCTACAGGCTACCGAGTTCACTAAAGCTACTGAAGTTACCGCCCTGGCCATTACCAAACTCGACGGCACCGCTAAAGGTGGCGTTGTCATTGGCATCTCCGACCAGTTCCAAATTCCGGTTAAGTATATCGGTGTAGGTGAAAAAATAGAAGACTTGCAGGTGTTCCACAAAGGCGAGTTTGTAGATAGCTTCTTCGCCAATAAATGAGCCCTTTCATTAACTTGTAGAAAAAGGCATTGGGTGCATAAAAAACCACTGAAAAATACCTCCAGTGGCCTTGATTTTAGCACTTATAAAATGTAAACCAATTTTATCAGGACTAATCATATAAATGTTACCCGCTATTCTTTATGTGTAGCTTCCAGTATACGACCTGACTGAGTACCGAGGTAAAAAGAATCAGGATTAGCCACAGGGCCTTTGCTTCCTTTTTCAATTGATCGTTCTTCCAAATGTGCATGGCGTAAACTCCTACGAAAATATACACTAAAGCAATGGATGCAATAAAAAGCACGTAAGAGGGGTATGTTAATCTTTCTGAAGCTATAATAAACAAAAAGTAGATTACCGTCGCTGTTGAAAATAATGGACCTGCTATATATAAATACCTTTTCATAAAATGTTATGTTTTAGTTAACTAACAACCCGTTAAGTAACAATCGAGTAGTCTGGCAGGAAAGCACAGGTGAAATGAAATATAGCACGTTGCCTCTTCAGCATACTTTCCGGAATCTTTAACATCTTCAAATTTTTGCCCTGTACATTCCAGTACTTCATAAAAGCTTCCACAGTCGTTAGGGTTAATAGGTCCGTGATTAGTGTCAACATCGTCAACGTATCCATTGTTAAATTCAATGTCAACATAATCATTAGAAGAAAATTGCGGAAAAGACTTTCTAGCGGTACCATCCCAAAATTCAGTATTATTATTTAAACTGGTTGTACCAGAAAGCAGATATCTATCCGTAGACTGGTCGTTGGAAAAGGTTTGAACGTAACGATTATCGATAAAAGCACTGTATTGCCTTGCCGTTGATGAGGTAGGAACAGGCTCAGCACTAGCAATCAGTATTGTAATTGAATTACTAATTTCAATTAGCGCTGCAGAGCTAACATTTACATTCCAGCCATCATAGCCTGTAGTATCTATTCTGTTTTTTTAGCACTTCAAGGTGGCTTAAAGTTTCTGAAGGCTTCTGAACTACCTGTTCGTCATTAATAGTTTCGCAGCTATAGAAAAGACCTGTTACAATAAGTACTTAGCACGCATAAGCACGCAACATGATCTAAGTTCATTAATAGTTTGGCAACTGGAGAATAGACTTATTACAATTACCGATAGAAAAGTTGAAAATACTTCTGGTAATTAAAATTCAATGCTTGCTTTTAAATGCGTGTAATTATTCAATGAAAAGATGGTTATTATAGAACTCAAAATGATATACCAAAAAGCTGCCCATTCTTTGCTTTGATAGTTAGTTTTTCATGACAATTTATTGTGTAATGACTAAATACCACACCTCTTTATTCTCACCCAAACAACACCACACTCCCGGCACTGACCAGTAGCCCGATCAGGCTGCCCACCAGTACATCCAGTGGCTTGTGCACATTCAGGTACAGGCGGGCCGATATCACCAGCCCGCTTAAAACCAGGGCAATAACCAGTGGAATCATCAATTTACTGTACTCGTACTTCAGCCCGATAGAGAGCAGGTAGCCAATTAAACTCCCAACCCCGGCACTGTGCGTACTCACCCGGAGGAAAAAAGAACACAGGGTAACCAGTAAAACAATTACCGAGCTACCACCCAGCACCACTACCAGCACGTTGGCCAGTTGCAGCTTAACCATGAACATATAAGTGGTAATACCATAAAAAAGAAAGGTAAAGAAAACCGGCAGCACCCGCTCCCGCTTGCCGGGGAGGGTAAGCGTGGGAAGCCCCTGCTTTAACAGCCCGTTAGAGTACTGTAGCGAGGCAATGCTTACTACCGGTAACACGCAGGTGGTAACCAGTACCGCCAGTACAATATTGTTCATTGATTGGGTATCGAGCGGGCTAATGGCGTTAGGGGCAAATTGGAAAAGAAGGAAAAATATAAAAGTAGTCATCAGTAAGGGGTGCATGATGACCGAAATAATAATAGATAACTTACGGTACATTTATAATTGTTTTCTTAATCGGGCAACCGGTATCTGCAGTTGCTCCCGGTATTTGGCCACGGTTCGGCGGGCAATATTATACCCCTTATCTTTTAAGAGCTTTTCCAGCTTATCATCCGATAACGGTTTCTTTTTATCTTCCGAGTCCACAAAATGTTTCAGGCTGTTTTTCACTTCCCGGCTGCTCACATCTTCACCGGTTTCGGTAGTAATGGCCTCAGAAAAAAAGAACTTTAGCATGTAAGTACCAAACTCAGTTTGTACCGATTTGCTGTTAGCTACCCTGGAAACCGTGGAAATATCCATGCCGATGTCGTTGGCAATGTCTTTCAGAATCATGGGCCTCAGCTTGCTTTCGTCGCCGGTTAGAAAGAAATCATACTGATACTTAATAATAGTACTCATGGTGTTCAGTAATGTTTCCTGTCGCTGGCGAATAGCGTCGATAAACCACTTGGCCGAGTCGAGTTTCTGCTTAACAAAAGTAACGGTTTCCTTTAGTTTTTTGTCTTTTTTATTGCTCCGATCGTAGCTGTCCAGCATTTCAGCGTAAGAACGGTTAACTCGTAGTTCGGGCGCATTTCGCGAATTAAGGGTTAAATCGAGCTTGCCGTTGTCGTTGGTTAAAATAAAGTCGGGAATCAGGTATTGCGTTTTAACCAGTCCGCTGTTCCCCCCACCGGGTTTGGGGTTCAGCTTGGTAACCTGCTCAATCGCCTGCTTAAGCTGGGCATCGCTCAGGTTTAGCCTGCGGGTTATTTTATCGTAATGCTTCTTGGTGAACTCAGTGAAGTTTTCTTCCAGCACTTTCAGTGCGATTTCCACTGAAGGGTTATCGCTCGTTTCCACTTTTCTACGCAGTTGAATCAGCAGGCACTCCCGTAAGTCGCGAGCTGCTATACCCGGCGGATCGAACTCCTGGATCCGGTACAGGATCGATTCCACTTCATCCAGGTCGGTTTCAATATTCCGGCTGAAAGCCAGGTCATTAATAATAGCATCAATATCGCGGCGGATGTAACCATCGCCTTCAATGCTTCCAATGAGCTGCTCTCCGATGGTACGCTGGCGCTCGTCGAGGTTCAGGTAATTCAGCTGGTCCATCAACTGCTCGGTAAGCGTAGACTGCATGGCAATAGGCATTTCCTTATCCTCGTCATCGTAATTACCGTCACCCTGCATCTTGTAACCGCCGTATTCGTCGTCGGAAAGGTATTCGTCTACACTAATTTCATCGTTCGGTGAATCGGCGCTTTCTTCATATTCATCCTGAGTTTCTGTTTCCTCCGCATCCTTACCTTCTTCCAGTGCAGGGTTTACTTCCAGTTCTTCCTCAATTCTTGTCTCCAGTTCGGCAGTAGGTATCTGCAACAGCTTGATGAATTGTATTTGCTGGGGAGATAACTTCTGCGATAAAGACTGGCTTAAACCAAGCTTTTGCATGTAATCTTACTGTTAAGTGACCTTATATTACAAAGAATAGGCTGCATAACAGCTAAATTCTTTGTCTAAAAGGGCAAAATATTGTTGCTTTGCCTACAATTTTAAATTGTTTTAACAAATATTACAACCAATTGTAAATATCTGATAACCAGATATTTTCTGGTTGTAAATTGTACTTAAATAAGTACATTTTCTCTACTGATAAATATACTATACCCGTGGAACGAATCAAGATAAAAAGCCTGCTTAATGATACATTGAAAGATACGGACGTCCTTCTCATGGGATGGGTACGTACCAAAAGGGGCAGCAAAGCGGTGGCTTTTATCGCTGTAAATGATGGCTCTACCTTACAGAACATACAGGTTGTAGCCGATACGGCCATCATCGCCGAACAGAAAATTAATACCGGTGCCTGCATCCGGGTGGAAGGCAAACTGGTAGAATCGCAGGGCAAAGGGCAATCGGTTGAAGTACAGGCCAGCAAGGTAACGGTGCTCGGAGAAGCCGATCCGGAAAAGTACCCCCTGCAACCCAAAAAACACTCCATGGAGTTCCTGCGCGAAAATGCCCACCTCCGATTCCGAACCAGTACGTTCGGAGCAGTTTTCCGTATTCGTCACCAACTCAGCTTTGCCGTTCACCAGTTCTTCCACGAGAAGGGCTTTTACTACATGCACACTCCCATCATTACCGGGTCCGATGCCGAAGGCGCCGGCGAAATGTTCCGGGTCAGTACCCTCGACCCGAAAAATCCGCCACTTACCGAAGATGGAAAAGTAGATTACCAGGAAGATTTCTTCGAGAAAGAAACTAACCTCACGGTATCTGGCCAGCTGGAAGCCGAACTGGGTGCCATGGCCCTGGGCGAGGTGTATACCTTCGGTCCTACCTTCCGGGCTGAAAACTCAAACACCACCCGCCACCTCGCCGAATTCTGGATGATTGAACCGGAAATGGCTTTCTACGATATCAACGATAACATGGACCTGGCCGAGGAAATGCTCAAATTCCTGATCCGCTACGCCCTCAATCACTGCCACGAAGACCTGGAATTCCTGAACAACCGACTGCTCGACGAGGAGAAGAATAAAAAGAAAGAAGAAAAAAGCGATATGACGCTGCTGGAGCGTTTGCAGTTTGTGCTGGAAAACGACTTTGAGCGGGTTACCTACACCGAAGCCATTAATATCCTAAAAAACTCTAAACCAAATAAGAAAAAAAAGTTTCAGTACCTGATCGAGGAATGGGGAGCAGACCTGCAAAGCGAACACGAACGCTTCCTGGTGGAAAAACATTTTAAAAAACCAGTTATTCTGTATAATTACCCTACTAAGATCAAGGCTTTTTACATGCGCCAGAATGAAGACGAAACCGTTCGGGCCATGGACGTACTGTTCCCGGTAGTAGGTGAAATTGTGGGCGGTTCGCAACGAGAAGAACGCCTCGACAAGCTGACTGCCCGCATGGAGGAAGTAAATATTCCGGAGGAAGAAATGTGGTGGTACCTGGAAACCCGTAAATTCGGAACGGCACCGCACAGCGGTTTTGGCCTGGGCTTTGAACGACTCATGATCTTCATTACCGGTATGACCAACATCCGCGACGTAATCCCTTTCCCCCGAACTCCCGGCAACGCCGAATTTTAATTCAATTATAAAACATAATCCCGCTTCTTGATTAAACGAGCTCGTTTCCCAAAAAACCCAAAGGCAATCACAACCCACGGGCACGGAGTATAACTCCGTGCCTGCCCAAGAAAAATTATTGAAAAATAAACAGCATAAACAGGCAAACGATACCCAAAAAAGAAAACGTCCCGGCATTTTTAGCGACCAGCATCTTAAAATAATACAGCGAAATCTAAAGAAATTCAATTCTTAAAAAAGAGCTTGTTGCAGGGTAGGTGTCCATCTTCGTACTGAAACCAACCAACCGTTAATTCAAATCTACCAACCGTAAACTGGCCT
>CAZIWJ010000055.1:2804-4641 GCA_964542855.1 uncultured Roseivirgaceae bacterium | reverse complement strand
GCAGGGTAAAATTGTAATTACCCGCTAACTGATTTTAAACTGTGCTCTTATATAACTCAACACAAACCACTACATTTGGTCATGCCCAAGTTTAAGCCCTCTTCCCTGCTCATCAAGGAATTTCCTCATCAGCCTACCCAGGGGCAGCAGGAATTATTCAACCTGTTCAATGAATTCCTGGCGGTTACTGATGCCAAGAAACCCACGCTCATGCTGCGGGGCTACGCCGGTACCGGTAAAACCTCCATCATGAGTACCATCGTAAACACGCTGCCCCGCTTCCGTTTGCGCTCAGTGCTGCTGGCTCCTACCGGGCGGGCAGCCAAAGTAATGACCACTTATTCGGGCATTCCGGCCCTAACCATTCACAAGAAAATTTACCGCCGCAGCGCTGACCCGGGAACTGGCGCCCTGCAGTTTTCGCGTCAGCCCAACTTTCATCGCAAAACCCTTTTTATCGTCGACGAGGCCTCCATGATTGCCGACGACCCCGGCCCCGGCCGTTCGGGTTTACTGGCCGATTTAATTAATTATGTGTTTGAGCATGAATCGAACCGGTTAATGATCATCGGCGATACCGCCCAGCTTCCCCCGGTAGGGCAGCATTTAAGTAAGGCGCTGGATGCTGATTACCTGCGCTTTAACTTCAGCATAAGCCTGCTGGAAACCGAGCTTACCGAAGTTACCCGGCAAAGCCTGGAATCGGGCATTCTTTTCAACGCTACCGAGCTGCGAAAGCACATGCAGGAAGAAGAATTCCGGCCAAAATTCAGGATCGCCAAATATTCCGATACTTTTAAAATGAGGGGTACCCGGCTGGAAGACGGGCTGCGTTACGCCTACAATAAATATGGCATCGATGATACCGTGGTCATCTGCCGGTCGAATAAGGCTGCCGTACATTTCAACCGCTACGTGCGTCACCAGATTTTGTATAATGAAAATGAACTCGATGCCGGCGACCGCCTCATGATCGTTAAAAATAATTATTTCGTTCTCGAAGAAGACGATCCGGCCAGCTTCCTGGCCAATGGTGATTTAGTAGAAGTGCGACGAATTGTATCTACCGAAGAAATTTACGGATTTCGGTTCGCCGACCTGGAACTGCAACTCATCGACTTTCCCGACCAGCCGCCCTTTATCGCCAAGGTTCACCTGGAAACACTACACGGCAATACTACTTCCCTGCCCGAAGATCGCTACGATGAACTGCAGGAAAAAGTGCAGGAAGAATACCAGGACACAAAAAATAAAAGGGAGCGCGCAAAAGCCGTCCGAGATGATGAATACATTAACGCACTGCAAGTAAAATTTGCTTACGCCCTCACCTGCCACAAGTCACAGGGCGGGCAGTGGGATGCCGTGTTCGTAGACTACGGCTACATGACCGATGAACGCATTAATGAAGAATACTTTCGCTGGCTGTATACGGGCATTACCCGGGCAAAAAGTGAACTATTCTTCATGAACTTCCCCAGTGAATTCTTCGAATCTGCCAGTGAAGCTGACTGAGTGGTTGGGTGAAAAGAGGATACCCGGGAAATAAAAAAGAGTGTGAATGAGAAAGTATCATGCGGTGAATCAAATTCTTATGCTAACGCGAGTTTCACGATTACTTTATGAAAAATACTATTTCATTTTCTTATATTTCATTTCGAGAATACCTCTTCATTAAGATGCCCTGGTAGGTAGTAGCAAGAATAGTGGTGAAAATATTGACGAAGAATTCCTGTTGACTGCGGTGTCTGGTGTGATCCAGGTAGTATTGAACAGTCAGGTCGTTAGCCCGAATACGGTTTCAATCAGGCTTCGTGCTTTGAGATGGTGCTTTTGTCTT
>CAZIWJ010000055.1:0-2704 GCA_964542855.1 uncultured Roseivirgaceae bacterium | reverse complement strand
GCCGAAGTGATGAGCAAACGGCATGCTTATCCCTGTTCATTGATGATGAAATGGCGTTGAAAAACTAACCGGTGGAGGTTCTCCCTTTGCTGGCCAGTCTTTTCACCACCCGGTGCTGGTATTCGCAATTGAGATGGAAGAAAAGAGAGCTTTTTGGAATCTGTAAAATTAGCCTCTGGGCTATACAGGCGGCAATGCCAGGGGAAGGCAAAAAGCTCAAACAGCATTCATTATCTGTTTGAGCTTGATGAAGTGAGCGTAGCTGGGCGCAGCTGGAAAATAACTACACCATATTTGCCTAACCAGGATCGTGTAAAACTCTTAAAGCAACCTGGAGACGGCCAGCCTGGCCGTCTCCACTGGTTAATTTAATCAACTTTCTCGATTTTTACCACTACCGATTTTGAAGTGGGGGTATTACTGATGTCGGCCTTGCTCTTCAGGGGAACCAGCACGTTTGCTTCCGGAAAATAAGTAGCTACACAGCCCGGAGGAATTGGGTAAGGAATAACCAGGAACCGGTACGCCGTACGCTTTTCTCCCTGGTAGCCCCCAACCAGGTTAACCACGTCCATTTTTGTTAACCCCTCCTTTTGCATGTCGTCCTCGTTCATCATCACGACCCGTCGCTCGTTCTGAATACCCCGGTAACGGTCGTGCAGCCCGTAAATGGTGGTGTTGAACTGATCGTGGCTTCGGATAGTCATCATCATGTATTCATCTGGCTCCAGTTCGTGTTCGGGCAACGCGTTCAGTGTGAAGTGCGCTTTGCCGTCGGGGGTATTGAATTTACCTTCTCTTGCACCGTTGGGCAGGTAAAAACCACCGGGTTTGCGAACGCGGTTATTGTAATCGGCAAATCCGGGGATTACTTCAGCTATTTCATCCCTTATCAGATCATAGTTCGATATCATCTTGTCCCAGCTTACCGTAGTTTTATCGCCCAGCACGGCTTTCGCCAGCCGGGCTACAATAGCCGGTTCACTCAGCAAGTGTTCTGAGGCCGGTTTACGGTCGCCCTGCGACTGATGCACCACGCCCATGGAATTTTCCACGCTAACAAACTGCTGGCCTGTTGCTTGCTGATCTTCCTCGCTGCGCCCCAGGCAGGGCAAAATCAATGCTTCTTCCCCATGAATGAGGTGGCTGCGGTTAGGCTTGGTAGACACATGAGCCGTTAATTCACAATTCATTAGTCCTTTGGCGGTGAGTTCCGTGTCGGGCGTAGCCGAAAGGAAGTTCCCGCCCATGGCAAAGAACACTTTGGCCTTGCCTTCGATCATGGCTTCGATGGCATCTACCGTATCGTAACCATGCTCGCGGGGGGAAGTAAAAGAATAGCGCGCTTCTAGCTTATCCAGAAAGGCGGGTTTTGGCTTTTCCCAGATCCCCATGGTGCGGTCGCCCTGTACGTTGCTGTGCCCTCGCACGGGGCAGGTACCTGCACCGGGCTTGCCGATGCTGCCTTTCATGAGTAGTATGTTCACTAACTCCTGAATATTCGCCACCCCGTTTTTATGCTGGGTAAGCCCCATGGCCCAGCAGGCTATGATTTTATTATTGTTGATGAGTAAGTCGGCTGCTCGCTGAACGTCATCCATCGGTACTCCGCTGGCGGCCACCATTTCCTCCACGTTTACCTGCTTTAATTCCTCCAGGAGAGACTCAAAGCCGGCAGTACGCTCTGCAATGAACTCACGATCGAATACACTTCCCGGTTCCTTTTCCTCGGCGTCTAGCATAAACTTCATGATCGCTTTCATGAGCGGTACATCCTGGTTAATCTTTACCGGCAGGAAAATATCGGTAAGGGAGGTACCCCCGTTCACCATGCTAAGTGTTTGCGGATTTTTGAAGTTAATCAGACCGGCTTCGGGAAGCGGGTTGATGGTAATGATTTTAGCTCCCCTGCCTTTAGCCTCCTCCAGTGCCGCAAGCATACGCGGGTGGTTAGTTCCCGGATTCTGACCAATGATAACGATTACCTCTGCCTCGTTGAAATCGTTCAGGGTAACTGAGCCTTTACCAATTCCAACCGTTTTAGAAAGGGCTGCCCCGCTGGATTCATGACACATGTTAGAACAATCGGGCAGGTTATTCGTGCCGTACTGCCTAACGAATAACTGGTACAGGTACGCTGCCTCGTTACTGGTTCGGCCAGACGTGTAAAAAATAGCTTCATCGGGGGTATTGAGGGCATTTAACCGCTGACCGATTTTACTAAATGCCTCATCCCAGCTGATGGGCAGGTAATGAGTTCCGCCTTTGGGCAAGTACATGGGATGGGTAATCCGACCGGATTTTCCCAGTTCGTAGTCACTCCACTGGGAAAGCTCGTACACCGAATGCCGTTTAAAAAAATCTGGGTCAGCTCTTTTCCGGGTAGCCTCTTCAGCTACCGCTTTGGCCCCATTTTCGCAGTACTCGGCCAGGAACGACCGTTTTTCATCCGGGTCGGGCCAGGCACAGCCCGGGCAGTCGAAGCCGTTTTTCTGGTTTAACTTAAACAGGGTACTCATCCCCCCTACCCCCATTTCATCAATAACATGGCCGAGGGCAACCTTAACCGCTTTTACGCCGGCAGCCGAGGTTGAAGGTTTGGTAAGTTTAATACCAGTAAACTTTTCGGGCGGCTGAGCCCCCGAATCTGATTTTTTCTTTTCCTTAACCGTTTCTTCAGACTTCATACTCGTATAGTTTGTTG
>CAZIWJ010000054.1:0-17712 GCA_964542855.1 uncultured Roseivirgaceae bacterium | reverse complement strand
AAGGGCACGGAATACCGGCCAGATCTGGTTTACATCGTTAATATTTCGCATGGAAAAGTTATCCTTACTCACCAGTTTATTGTAAGAACTCCACAGGTAGCCATCCAAACCCCTGTTTTTAATTTCGATGTAAGCCATGTATTGCACCATTTCAAGGAGATCGTTTTGCAGCAGCTGGCTACATTCCACCGCATCGCTGTCTGACCACACATCACCGTCGGAAGCCTGGCAACAGTAGATATTCCACTGGGAGAGGTCGTAACGATCTTTAATAATCTTCTTCATAAGTTTCAACGAAGGGGCAACAATGGTACCACCGCTTTCCCTGGAATTAAAGAACTCGTATTCGTCTACTTCCTTCGCCTCGGTATGGTGCCGGATAAATACCAGTTCCACGCTTTTATACTGCTTGGTAAGGAAAATATACAAGAGCGTGAAAAAACGTTTGGCGATATCCTTTTCATGGTAGCCCATGGAGGCTGAAACGTCCATAATGCAGAACATCACTGCCGAGGTGGTAGGCTCAGGAATACTTTCAAAATTATTGTATCGCAGATCCACATCCTCGAAAAAAGGCACAGTGTCGCGAACTTTACTAATGCATTGTATTTCCTCGTCTATTGCCTCTCTTTCTTCGTTACGCGCTTTCTTTTTTTCCTCCTCGAGCCGTTTCAGTTTTTGTTCGTAAGCACCCTTAAGGGCAATTTGGCGGGCAAGAGATTGTTGAAAACTGGTTTTTACGTTCAACTGCGAAGGAACTCCGTACTTTACGTAACCTGAACGCTTATTTTTGAAAGTAACCGTACTTTCCATGTAGCGCTTCACCATGTCAGGCAGCTCCAGATCTTCGAAAAAATAGTCGAGAAATTCTTCCCTCGATAAAATTACCACAAAATCATCTTCTGAAGTACCGGGGGCATTGGACCCCTTTCCTTTTCCCCGGCCTTCACCCCCTTTGGGTTTAGCTACCCGGTCGCCTTCAACAAAGCGGTCGTTACCGGGGCGAACGATAGTCTTTTTACCGGTTTGTGGGTCGTGATGAAAAGAGGGCTCTTTTATGCCTTTGATGGGTACTTTTACCTTACCACCTGAACTACTTTCCTTAATACTTTCTTTGCTTAAAACATCGGGAAGGGCTCTTTTTATCTGCCCTTCCACCCGTTTTAAAAACTTCTGACGGTTGTTAATCGATTTACCTTTCGAATTTTTCCGCCGGTCGATAATTACACTCATATATGAACCAGATCAGCTACAGTTTAGGCCATTGTTTTACGCACACGCATGAACCAGTCGACCAGGATACGAATTTGCTTCATGGTATATCCTCGATCGGCCATTCTGCGGGCAAAATCATTGTGTTTCTTCTCGTCATCCTCATTTGATTTTGCGGTGAAAGAAATAACGGGAAGCAAGTCTTCAGTATTCGTGAATATTTTCTTTTCAATTACAGCCTTTATTTTCTCATAAGCATCCCACCTTGGATTCTTACCCGAATTGCTGGCTTTGTAACGCAATGTAAAATTGGTTACCTCGGAGCGAAAATCTTTCGGGTTGGCTATGCCGGCCGGTTTTTCAATCTTCTCAAGTTCTTCGTTCAGAATCCTTCTATCGAGAATCTCTCCGGAATCCGGATCGCGGTAATCGTTATTCTGCAACCAGTGATCGGCATAGATTACGTACTTATCGAAGATGTTCTGACCGTAAGTGCTGTAAGATTCAATGTAAGCCTTCTGAATTTCGTCGGCAATGAATTCAGCGTACTTGCTGGCCAGTACCGACTTAATGATGTTCATGTATTTTTCTTCAGTTTCTTTATCGAGTTGAAGTTTTTCCACTTCCTGTTCCAGCACGTACAAGAGGTGAACAGGGTTGGCGGCCAGTTCTTCATTATCGAAGTTGAAAACTTTGGAAAGGATTTTGAACGCAAACCGCGTGGATATTCCGGTCATACCCTCGTTAATCCCCGCGTCATCCTTATATTCCTGGAGCGACTTGGCATTAGGATCGGTTTCCCGCAGGGTTTCACCGTTGTAAACCCGGAGCTTTGAAAACAGGCTCGAGTTTTCAGGCTCATTCAGTCGGGTCATTACCGAGAACTGGGCCAGCAGCTCCAGCGTTTTCGGGGCACAGGGTGCACTTTGAAGCGAACTTTCCCGGATCAGTTTTTTATAAATGTTAATTTCCTCGTCAACCCGCAAACAGTAAGGAACCTGCACCTTATAGATCCGGTCGAGAAAAGCCTCATTTTTTTTGTCGTTGGCAAACTTGGCCCATTCCGATTCATTAGAGTGGGCAAGAATAATGCCCTCATAAGGAATGGCGCCAATAGGTTCCGTGCCCTTGTAATTCCCTTCCTGGGTAGCCGTAAGCAGTGGGTTCAGTACTTTAATGGGAGCCTTAAACATTTCTACAAATTCAAGTATTCCCTGGTTAGCCAGGCACAATCCGCCGGTGTAGGAATAAGCGTCGGGATCACTCTGCTGGAAATCGGCCAGCATCCGTATATCTACCTTACCTACCAGCGTAGAAATATCCTGGTTGTTTTCGTCGCCGGGTTCTGTTTTTGCTACGGCAATCTGTTCCTGAACGGAAGGATATAATTTTACAACGGTAAACTGGTTCACATCGCCATCGTATTCTCGTAACCTCTTTGAGGCCCAGGGGCTCATGCAGCCAGGTACATACCGGGAAGGAATGCCATATTCATTTTCCAGTTCGTGTTTGAAATCGGCGAAAAGGCCCAGTGGATTTTCGTAAACCGGACTAATGGTATCGCCGGCTTTCAGCACGTAAATAGGGTTTTCGGTGACTAATTGCTTAACCTTTTCTGCCAGTGAGCTCTTGCCGCCCCCTACAGGACCCATTAGGTACAGAATCTGTTTCTTTTCTTCCAGCCCCTGGGCTGAATACCGGAAGTAAGATACAATCTGTTCAATGGTGTTCTCCATGCCGTAGAAATCGCGGAAAGCCGGGTAAATTTTAATAATCTTATTAGAAAAAATCCGGCTTAACTTGGGATCCTCTTTGGTATCAATTATTTCGGGTTCACCAATCGCTTCTAATATACGCTCGGCAGGCTTGGCGTACAGACTGGGATCTTTTTTGCAGGCTTCGAGGTACTCCGATACGGTGAGCTCGTTCTGCGAAACATTATAGTTTGTTTTAATTTTATCTAAAACGCTCATATACAGAAATAATAATTTTCTTTGTTGGTAAAAAACTCCGGTTGATAAGCGTGGGGTAGTGCAAAAAGTAGGTTCGTACTATCCTTACAACGGATAGGCAGAGAAAATCTTGTTGATGCCTGAAGAACTGACGTTAACAAGAAGATAGGCTACAGTTAGTTTAGTTACCGCAAAGCCTTATGTATTTTAACAAAAAATCTGATCAAAAACAACGTTCATTCAATCATCTACCCGCTGTTTTTTCAACCATACAATCCAAAAGATAGTAAATATTTAAGTAAGCAGCCAATATCTGATAAATAATGAAGTGAATTAATTTTTTAACTGTCGGAACAATTCTTTCAATAAACGTTTAAAAGAACGAACCTCAAAACTCCCAAATTATGCAAAAAATAGCAGTTGTTACCGGTTCGGCCGGCAACCTTGGTAAAGCAGTTGTTAATGAATTAATTAATGCAGGTTTCAGGGTTTACGGCACTATCCTGCACCACGAAAAAGTAGAAGAGCAGGAGCACCTTGTTACTACTGCTGTCGACGTCAGCAACCAGGAAGAAGTAAGTGCTTTCTTTAAAAATGTGCACAATAAAGAGGGTAGAATTGATTTGAGTGTGTTTACCGTGGGTGGCTTTGGAATGGGTAAGCTGGGTGAAGCAGGCATTAAAGATTTTGATCACCTGATTAAGCTTAACTTTAACACTGCCCTGTTTAGTACCCAGGCAGCACTTAATGTTATGAAAGGCCAGCAATACAAAAGTCAGCTGGTTTACTTTGGGGCCAAGCCCGCACTTGATTTCGCAACCTCTCACGCCACGTTTCCCTACGCCATCTCCAAATCGATGGTAATAAACATGGCAGAGGCCTTAAATTCTGATCCCGATTACCCGAACGTAAGGGCGTCGGTAATTGCCCCGGGAATTGTAGATACTCCGCAGAATCGTTCGGCAATGGCCAATGCCGATTTTTCAAAATGGGTAACCCCTGATGAAATTGCCAGGATCGTTCGTTTTCTGTCCAAAGATGAAGCTATGCGCGAAACAGTTATTAAAGCTTACAAAGATTCCTGATCTGTATAATTTAATTATCCGGTTACCCAGAAAGGTAACCGGTTGGGTTTAGTAACTGATCAGGCTGTGTATTTCGTGAGGGTGTAAAGCATCCCGTCCCTTCAGGAACCCAAGTTCTACAATAAAAGACAGCTGGATAACTTTGCCGCCCAACCGCTCTACCAGTTCACAAGTTGCTTTTGCGGTGCCCCCGGTTGCCAGTAAATCATCGTGTATCAACACGGTTTCACCGGGTAAAATGGCATCCCGGTGAATTTCCAGCACATCGGTTCCGTATTCCAACTGGTACTTAATGCTTTCTGTAGCCGAGGGCAACTTTCCTGGTTTACGAACCGGAACAAACCCCGCATTCAGGCCCTGTGCCAACCCGGGCGCAAACAAAAAACCCCTGCTTTCTATTCCAATAACCTTTTGAATCGTTATTCCACTGGTTCGCTGAATCAACTCCTCCATGGCCTGATTATATGCTTTTGGATTATTAAGAAGGGGTGTAAGGTCTTTGAAGTTAATTCCTTTCTTCGGAAAATCAGGGACTTCCCGGATGTAATCCTTTAGGCTAAGCATGAGGTACAATTCGTTGATTTCTGGGCGAATATACAAATTGAACCGGTTATTCGTATGCTTATCCCGAAAGCGGCTGTTTAATTCAGCTACTATTTTTGGCCGATTAAAGAAAGTTTAAATTATCAATTTATACCGATTCATTACAAGGCTTGTCTTACTGAACAGGAACTGAAATGTTGTTGATCCGTGAGTTTTTATAATTTTGAGAAAACCCCTTAAATATGAGTAATGTGAAAAATGGTATTGGCAAAACAATTTACGATAACGCCCGCGAGCACTTTACTGGAAACTTTCCCGATTCATTACCCATAGAACAAGCCTACGTGCATATTGGTATGTACCTGGGGTGGATCATAGAAAATGAGTTGTATTCTGATTACTTCGAAGACGAAGCCGGACTCCAGGTTATCCGTTTCAGGAATAAAGATATTTCCTGCACGGTGCTTTGCGAATTGTGGGATGGTTACCTGGGGCACGAATTATTTAACGAAACCGGTAACCTGTTCACTCATTATTACTACGGAGGCGGTATTTACAGGAAAGACTACGAAACAATCCTGAAAAGGGACAAGCCATCGATTTATCATGTTACCGACTCCTGGGAAAACTATGAAATATTATCGGCCCGGATAAGTGTTCGTTTTCAGGAATGGGAAGAATTAACCCGGCTCGATTCCTGATTCAACTGCTGGAATACCTTCAATGCCCACCTATCATTTCCAATTTTGAAATTTATTCAGTTTATTGGCGTTTTTCCCGATAAAACGATGCGCTTTTGAATAATCTGGAACAGCTCTTTATCAGCTTCAGTAACTATGCCTGGGGTACTCACCTGCTGGTTCTGTTGCTGGGCGGAGGAGTTTTTTTTATGCTCTACTCCCGCTTTCTTCCTTTCCGTTACCTGCGTCATGCCATCGACGTGCTTCGCGGCAAGTACGATAATCCCGATGACCCGGGAGAAATCAGTCATTTTGAAGCCCTGTCTAGTGCACTTGCCGCAACGGTGGGAATGGGTAATGTAGGGGGAGTGGCCGTTGCCATTACTATGGGCGGACCCGGGGCCCTTTTCTGGATGTGGGTTTCTGCTTTTCTGGGTATGGCTACTAAATTTTTTACCTGTACCCTGGCTATCATGTACCGCGGTTACGATACTCAGGGTAATTTACAAGGTGGCCCCATGTACGTTATTCAGGAGGGATTGGGAAAATCATGGAAGCCCCTGGCTTCCTTTTTCTGCATAGCCGGTCTTTTTGGCCCCCTTCCCGTATTCCAGGCGAACCAGCTGACGCAGGTGTTTCGAGATGTGGTATTAATTCCAAATGGCTACAATTATGGAGCAACCACCTTTGCCGGGGGTATAGAAATTTCCGACCTGATATCGGGAGTGGTTATTGCCCTTTTGGTATCAGCTGTAATTTTTGGTGGTATAAAAAGAATTGCCCGTTATGCCAGCAAACTGGTACCGGCCATGGTTATTTTGTACGTGGTTTCAGTACTGTACATTATAATTTCTAACGCAACCGTAATTCCCGAATACCTGGTGTTAATTGTAACCGACGCCTTTACGGCGAAATCGGTACTGGGTGGTGCTGTAGGACAAATTATTATTACCGGTGCCCGGAGAGCTGCGTTCTCTAATGAAGCCGGAATTGGTACAGCCCCCATGGCCCACGGCGCAGCCAAGACTAATGAGCCGATACGGGAAGGACTCGTTGCTATGCTTGGGCCTGCAATCGACACCCTGATTGTTTGTACCATGACTGCCCTGGCTATACTGATTACCGGCGTATGGCAAAATTCCGACGCCGACGGAATTACACTAACAGTGATGGCTTTCGAGAAAGGGTTGCCTTTCGGTATTGGAGCTTACGTGCTGGTACTGTCTGTGCTGATATTTTCTTTTACCACTCTTTTTACCATGTCGTACTACGGAGCCAAATGCTTTTCATTCCTGGCAGGTGCTCAAAATCAGCAATACTTTACGTACTTCTATGTGCTTTCGATTGTGTTCGGATCGGTAATATCCATAACCGCAGTTATTAGCCTGGTAGACGGCATGTACGCGATGATGGCCATTCCTACCATGGTATCGGCGCTGATTCTTGCGCCTAAAGTAAGAGACGCTGCAAAAAACTATTTTAAGCGGATGGAAGAAGAGGCAGCTTACGTGAACGATTAACTACCCCTTTCCTTTCTATTTTACTGATCGCCCGCCATTCTATTTTCTTCTTCTTTATTCTGGTCTTTTTCCATGGTAAAAACGTATACGACCAGTCCGGTGGCAACAACGCCACCCATAATCATGGGCGCAATGAAACGCCCCTGGCTAAGCTCTCCGTCTGCCAGATTCAGCGCATTATCCCAGATTACAAAATAGGCAAGGGCCAGGTAACCGATAGCTCCCAGTACCACAATAATTTTATGAATGTTCATAACCTTTTAATTTATTTAAAATAAAAGTAAAGGAGAATTGTTTATTAAATGTTCCTTCAACTCTCTACTATTTCAGAAAAAAACTACTCGTACTTGGCTGGTACGTCCTCACCGGGTGTAGTGTTGTTGATAAACTCCCTGATATCGTTGTTAGCCGAAATTAGGTCTTCGTTCCTCAGGTACATCATGTGCCCGGAACGGTATCCTTTAAAGCTGAGGCGGTCTTGCATTTTACCACTGGGATCAATGTGCCACATCGTATATTTAGCATCGAAATACTGGGTAGCCCCATCGTAATATCCCGACTGAATTAATACGTTTAGGTAAGGATTTTGCGCCATAGCCTGCCGCAGGTTCTCACCGGCATTGTTATTTGATCGGTCCCACGGACGAACCGGCCCGAACATGTTGTATTTAATGTCGGTTTTGTAATTCAGTACATTACGATAGTAATAATTAACCGCCGGGGTGAATGAATGAAGCCAGGAAGTAAGTTCGGCATTATAATCCGGGCTGCTGCCCCCCTCGTTACGATCAATTCCCTTGTAACGGGAATCTAGCCGGCCAACGGTGTAACCATTTTCTCTCAGTAACTCCTTCCAGAAAAAGTAAGTGGGCACATTCAGGTTATACTGCATAATTACTTTAGCATCCAGCCCGCTGTAACGGGCCATCTTTTCGGCCGCCTGCTGTTGGTGCTCCTCGGGCACAAAGCCTCCCTTTGCCATTATCGGTAAAAGCTCATTCAGTGCGTAATCTTCTACTTCAGGTAATATTTCCAGTAAATCCTTCTGCTGTAAATCATCCGGTAACTGCTTATGATACCAGGCGGTTGCGGCAAAATAAGGCAGACGATTAGCAGCTGCCACCGGCCCGTTGCGTTCTATCCCGATTTCAGTTGGAGAAACCAGGATCACCCCGTTTAGGTACATCCACTGGGAATTCTGTAATTCAAGGGCCAGGCCGGAAACCCGGGTTGTACCGTAGCTTTCTCCGATCAGGTACTTGGGCGATTCCCAACGGTTCATGCGCGAAACAAACGTGTTAACCCATTCTGCCAGGTACTTAATATCGGCATTGACCCCGAAAAATTTCTCCCGTTTAACCTCCTTGTCAAGAATCCGGCTGAAACCCGTATTTACCGGGTTCACGAACACAATGTCGGCTTCATTCAGTACGGAATTCGGGTTGTCTACCACACCGTAGGGTTGAATGGGATACCCCTCATCGTTAATTTTTAATATTTTAGGACCAGTGTAAGCCAGGTGCATCCATACTGACCCGGAACCGGGCCCCCCGTTGAACGAAATGATCAGCGGCCGTTTTGCCCGGTTGCTAACGTCTGATCGTTCGTAATAAGTAAAGTGAACGGCTGCAATGGGCTTACCGTCTTCGTTCCATACCGGTTGTGTTCCGGTAGTAGCTTTATAAGGTACTTTTTCGCCTTTTATGGTTACTTCGTGGTTGGTTACTTCCGTGTAATCGGCTTCAATGGTTCGCTCCTGCCCGTACGACAGGGCCGTGAAAGCAATCAGTAAACAGGTAAACCAGTATTTCATTGGTGTATTGTTTTAATTTTTAAATGCTGGAAATTAGAAAAGTTCGCTGATAAAGCCGAACGATACCGGCGAATGTTATAAAAAACAGTAAACCTGTGCTGTTCACAGACTTTACAGTAGAGAAGCAGCGTGGTATAATTTAATTGCCTGTAGCCACTTCACCATCCCCTGGGCCAAATCATATAAATTATGGGAGGGTGAATTATGAAAACATTTTTAGCCTGGCGTACGAGTTGTATAATTTTGCTAAGTAATCAATTTTTTTAGACCACAATTCTGGTTAACTTTGCTCGGCAAATACACCCTGATATTTGCTATGAAGCTAAACGCTGATAAACTCCTCTACGAAGCACTCACCTTCGATGACGTGCTGCTGGTTCCCGGATATTCTGAAGTACTACCTCGTGAAGCCGATACCCGCACCCGTTTAACCCGAAACATTCACCTGAATATCCCTCTGGTGTCCTCGGCTATGGACACTGTAACCGAATCGCAGCTGGCTATTGCCATGGCGTTAGCCGGTGGCATTGGGTTTATTCACAAGAATATGCCCATTGAAAAGCAGGCGTATGAAGTAAGAAAAGTAAAAAGATCGCAGAGCGGCATGATTCTGGACCCGATTACGCTCGATGTTGAAGCCAGGGTTAAAGACGCCAAAGCGATTATGCACGATAATAAGATCGGGGGTATCCCGGTTGTGGATAAAAACCAGCACCTGATCGGTATTGTAACTAATCGTGATTTACGCTTCCTGGAAAATAACGATGAACCGGTTCAGAATATCATGACGCGTGAAAACCTTATTACCGGAAAACTTGGCATTGATTTAAAAGAAGCAGAAGAGATTCTGCAGCGTTATAAAATAGAAAAACTACCGATCATTGATGAAACCGGTAAACTCACCGGGCTGATTACTTACAAAGACATTCTGAAAAATAAGGATCGGCCTTTTGCCTGTAAGGATGAGTTTGGCCGGCTAAGAGTAGGTGCAGCCGTAGGCGTTACTCAGGATATTGAAGATCGTATTAACCTGCTGAAACATGCGGGGGTCGACGTCATTGCCATCGATACCGCCCATGGCCATTCCAGGGGAGTTCTTAACACTTGTAAAATAATTAAGGCGAAGTATCCCGAGCTGGATGTTATTGTTGGTAATGTTGGAACCGGAGAAGGCGCCCGGGCTATTGTTGATGCTGGTGCCGATGCAGTGAAAGTAGGCGTAGGCCCTGGAAGTATTTGCACTACCCGGGTAGTTGCCGGGGTCGGCATTCCCCAATTATCGGCAGTTTATGAAAGCAGCCAGGCCATTAAAGACACTGGTGTACCAGTAATTGCTGATGGAGGTATCCGGTTTTCCGGCGATATGGTGAAAGCAATTGCCGCCGGTGGGAACTCAGTGATGGTTGGTTCGCTGCTTGCCGGAACCGAAGAAGCGCCGGGTGAAGTAATCCTTTACGAAGGCAGGAAATATAAATCTTATCGCGGCATGGGTTCGGTAGAAGCTATGGACGACGGGTCAAAAGACCGTTACTTCCAGGATGTGGAAGACGATATTAAAAAGCTGGTACCTGAAGGCATTGCCGCCAGGGTTCCTTATAAAGGAACAGTTGATGAAGTAATTTACCAGCTGGTTGGTGGCTTAAGAGCAGGAATGGGCTACTGTGGTGCAGCGGGTATTGCAGATCTGCAAAACGCCAGGTTTGTTAAAGTAACTGCCGCCGGTTCGGCCGAAAGCCATCCGCACGACGTACAAATTACTCGTGAAGCCCCCAATTACCAGGTTCGTCGTTAATATGTGCTTGTTCTTTTAAAGCTGAATAGGATAATTTTTCATATTCAGCTTTTTTAATTTATTTGGGCGTGACTAATTAACCTTAATGCAAAAGAGTAAGCACGTCCTAAGATTTTTTCTTTCCCTGGGGATTATCAGCTGGATTATGCTGCTGGTATCCGATGTTCTTATTGTATTCAGTGTTCAGAATGGTCTGGAATCAGGAGTGCCTCCCTGGTTACCTAATGCGTTTCTTTCCGTATACTGCGTTTCGCTGTATATTTTCTTTAAGCTTCAGGTCGGAAAAGCCGAACGCATCAACTTCATCAGCCTGATCTGGCAGGTATTTGTGGCCGGGCTGCTTGCAGCTATTGTTTCCCTGTCTTTTCGCTTATTCGGGGTGTTAATGGCCAATAGCCGGCTCATGGAAAATGACTTGCTGGGTAACTTTCTTTACCATATAAATCTGGGCCTGATCATTTCATTCCTTATTAACACGCTGGTAGTATGGCAGCGCTTAATTCTTTACCAGAAGTCGAAGAGGTTACTTAACAACTGGCAGATATTTGAATATGCCTTACTTGTTTCAATTATACTGGATTTTTTCAACCCTACGATATTCGATGCCATTTTTAATACCACCCTCATCGTGTTACTTGTACTCAGTGTGGCCCTTTCCATTAACCTGAAGTGGGTAGCCTACCTTGACTTCAAGCAGAAATTGAAAAGCATCATAATTATGCTGGCCGTTTCTATTTTCATATCTTACTTCATTACTGACTTGCTGGCTTACGACGATAGGTATCTTCTTCCAACCAATTTACTGGTTGATCCTTTTGTGCTGGCCTTATTTGGCTTTACGTTCATGTACAGCTTTTTTTCGCTGCTGGTAATCATATTCAATTTGCCCACTTCTTCTGTTTTCGAGCAAAAACTGGAAGAAGTAATTAACTTCCAGCGGTTAAGCCAATCGGTACAGGCAGGTTACCGCGTGGAGCAGGTTTATGAAATTCTACTCGAAAGCTCGCTTAGTGCG
Organism: uncultured Roseivirgaceae bacterium; assembly: GCA_964542855.1. Taxonomy (GTDB): domain Bacteria; phylum Bacteroidota; class Bacteroidia; order Cytophagales; family Cyclobacteriaceae; genus CAZIWJ01. The sequence goes on along the minus strand of CAZIWJ010000054.1, from coordinate 6,100 downwards.
GTTTTTGCCGATGCCGGCTGGGTCAACATTGAAAAAAACGAATATAGCGAAGAAGTAAACATCGTCCGGGGCATTACCCACGAGGAACGGCTGGAAGTTAATTCGCAATTCTTCAGGCAATTGAAAGACTCGGGGCTGAATAAATTACCACGACCGGGAGTAACCGACAAACGATACAGTAGTGCCCAACGGGAATTAACTTTTCTTCAAGCCGACGAGTTCGATTCAGTACTGTGGATACCGCTGGTAGTGAGAAACAAAATTATCGGTAACATGGTGATCATGAAGGAAGTGAGCGATGGGTTTAATAAAGAAATGGTTAGTATCATCAGTACCTTCGCCAGTCAGGCCAGTATTACAGTTGAAAATTACATCTTGTTGCAGGAGGCTATCGAAAATGAGCGCTACCAGGAAGAACTGAAAATTGCCAGCAAGGTACAGCGCAGTCTATTACCCAAATATCCGATAACGAATGTTTGCTTCGATATGGTAGCCTTTTCTGAAGCCGCCGACCAGGTAGGGGGCGATTATTACGATACCATGAATTTTGAAAACGATTTCTACCTGATTATTGGCGATGTATCCGGTAAAGGAACCTCGGCAGCCTTTAATATGTCGCAAATGAAGGGTGTATTCCACAGCCTGGTTATTAACCGGCCCTCGCCGCTGCAGTTTATGATCGAAGCCAATGATGCGCTGAGTCGCTGCCTGGAGTCTGCATCGTTTATTACAGCATCACTCTTCATTATTGATAACCTGAAAAAAACAATCCGCTTTGCCCGTGCCGGTCATTGCCCAACTTTGTTCTATAAAGCAGAAACCAATAAAGCCTGCCTCATTAAAGGGAAAGGCATGGGGTTAGGCATAGTTCGCGATAAATCTTACGCAGATTATATGGAGGAAAAACTAGTACATTTTGCTACCAACGACATCCTTTTTCTCTACACCGATGGCATTACCGAAACTGCTGATTATTCGGGTGAAGAGTTTGGTGACGAAAGGTTAAGGCATTTTTTATTGAAAAACGTTGATTCTTCACCGAAAGAAATAAAATGTAAACTACTTGAAGAACTCAGAACATTTAGCGAAGGTAAACCAGTTAACGACGATTATTCAGCGCTAATCATTAAATTCAAATAGCCCCCCTGAACAGGCAAAAAAACATAATCATGAAAAAGAGCGTATTAAAAATATGATTGATGTAAACATTGAATACGAGGAAAAAGGATGTATGATCCGGGTAAATGGGGAAATCGATGCGAGCTCTTCCATCCATCTGGATAAAGCCATCCATGAAGCCGTTGAAAAGAAAGGCATCAGGTATATTTTAATTGATTGTAAGGGGCTTAATTATATTTCCTCGGCCGGGCTCGGCGTGTTTATGTCGTACATTCAGGTGCTAAAGGAAAGCAAATTACAAATGGTCATATTTAACTTAAGCCATAAAGTTTATAAAGTTTTTGAAATCCTGGGTTTGCATAATCTCCTTACCATCGTGGATTCTGAAGAAGAAGCAAAGCAAGTTACCCATGGAGTATAAGTATAAAGCGAGCTGCACCAAAACCCAACTTAAAGAGATACGCGACTTCGTTCAGGATGTGTTGCAAAACTATACACTCAATGAAGTGGAAATTGGGCAAATGGTACTCGCTGTCGACGAAGTTTGCGCCAACCTCATTATTCACTCCCATCATTGTAACCCTACTGAACATATTCAGCTTAAAATACAGATCGATGAGAAAATTGGAATCACCTTTGAAATTACGGATCAGGGTGAGGCATTTAATATCCTGAACTATAAAGAGCCTAATTTAGATCACATCATTAATACCCGTAAGAAAGGGGGGGTCGGTTTAATGCTTGTTCGCAGGATAATGGATAAAATAGAGTTCAGCTGTAATAAGAAAACCCGGTACAACGTTTGCCGGTTAAGCAAAAACCTTGAGCTTACCCAGAAAAAAAAGTGAAGTAAGTAAACCTCACAGGAATTTAATGTCGTCAACAATCACTTCCCCGAATTCCTCGATAAATTTTCCCATCAGCTTCGACTTGCACATACTGAGTTCATTCCTGAGCGGTGCCGAGTTAAGTTTTATATAAAGTACCCGGTCGTTAATAAATACCTTATCTGTGCGTTTAGCAATTGATTTACCCATTATCGATTCCCAAGATGCTGTAAGCCTGGCTTCCTGGAATCGGGGCCTCAACCGGTAAACATTGAGTAACTCTTGCATCGCCTCGCCAACCGTTGATAACTCGTATTTCTTGTTGCTGTGGTCGCGGTACCTGGCCATTTATTCTGGGTTGGTTAACTGGTTTAATTAATCTCAATGTAATAAAAAATACTCAGGATCTTTGATTTCAGATTTACTTAACCAGTTAAATCAAAGGCCTTTTTACAGGTAACTAGCTGATAAACAATCCCTTATTTAACAAGTTTAATACTTCATTTTTCCGCCGGGTATCAACCAGCAGGGAGATGTTGTAATTACTTCCTCCGTAGGAAATCATGCGCAGAGGAATACTTCCCAGGGCATCGCCTACCTGCTTCATAATGGCCGGGCGGTTTACCAACTCGGTTCCTGCTATACAAACAATCGAATGATTGCGGTCTACCTCCACTTCGCCGAATACACCCAGTTCTGAAATAATTTCTTCCAGGAAAGCCGAATTGTCAATAGTTAGCGAAACGGCAACCTCCGAAGTGGTGATCATATCTATCGGCGTTCTATACTTTTCAAAAACCTCGAATATACGTCGTAAAAAACCGTAAGCCAGCAACATGCGCGACGATTTTATTTTGATGGCAGTTATTTTATCCTTTACCGCAACAGCTTTAAATCCTTCACTGCTTGGGTTAGACGTAATGCGGGTTCCGTTTGCTTCCGGTTGCATGGTATTCAGCAGGCGAATAGGTACATCGTATTGCTGAGCCGGCCGGATGCTGAACGGATGTAAAATCTTTGCTCCGAAATAAGCAAGTTCGGCAGCTTCGTCGAACGATAGTTCGGCTACCGGATAAGTATTTTCAACCACCCTGGGATCGTTATTATGCATTCCGTCAATGTCTGTCCAGATTTGGATTTCACTAGCCTTCAGGGCGGCTCCAATCAGAGAGGCGGTATAATCGCTGCCTCCACGCTGTAAATTATCTATTTCATCTTTGTAGTTGCGGCAAATGTATCCCTGAGTCAGGTAAACGAAAGCCTTCTCATTTAAACAATCGTTCAGTTTTTCCCTTAGAAAAGCAATATCCGGTTCTTTTTCCTCATTGGTACGCATCATATCCAGGGCAGGGATCCAGTTCACTGCCACGTCCTGTTCTTTCAGGTAAACGAAAAATAATCCTGTGCTGAGTAACTCACCCTGGGCCAGGATCTCTTTTTCAAGTGCTTCTGAAAAATATTTATCACAGGCTTGCTTCAACCAGGCCAGCCGCTCACCCACCTTTTTTTCGGCTTCTTCCCGTGCAAGTTTTGATGAATATAATTCCTGCAGGAAGTTCTCGTATTTCTGGTGTAATTTGGTAATAAGTTGCAGTGCTTCATCTTTCTTTCCTGCTTTCAGCTTATTACCTAATTCTACCAGCGAGTTGGTTGTACCTGAAACGGCAGATAATACAACAAATTTTGGTTCTGGGCTTTGGGTAACTAAATTGGCCACATGTTGCATTCGCTGTGCCGTTGCCAGTGAGGTGCCACCGAATTTCAATACCTTCATAACGAAGTGTTTAGTTTTGAATTCAGTGCAATACTACACTGGCATTCGGGTAGAATCAAGCAGAACAATGAGAATTGGTTACGACGCCAAAAGACTATTTAATAATTTTACTGGTTTGGGGAATTACAGCAGAACGTTGCTAACCAATCTGCTTGCTTTTTATCCTTCAAACGATTATCATCTTTTTACCCCAACAATCGGAAATAGTACTGAAGCCAGGCTATTGCTAAAAGGAGCAAATGTGCACACTCATTTGCCGGGGAAAGGATTTAAACCCACCTGGCGGCAGTGGGGTATGGGGAAACAAGCGAAGTCCTATAACCTCGGTGTTTTTCATGGGCTTAGTAACGAAATACCGTTTGGTTTACAGGATAGCACCAAAAAAATAGTAACGATTCACGACCTCATCTATAAGGTATATCCAGAAACTTACAGGGCCACGGATCGGGCATTGTACGACCTGAAATATCCGTCTTCCTGTAAGAGGGCCGATTTAATCATAGCAATAAGTAATCACACCAAAAATGATGTCATCAAGTTTTATGATATTCCGGAGAATAAAATTAAAGTAGTTTACCAGTCGGTGGGTAACGAATTTTTTGTAGAGGAAATGCCGGGTAGGCAACAACTGCAATCGTTTAATTTGCCCGCCGATTATTGTATAATGGTAGGGAGTGTGCAGCCCAGGAAAAACCACCAGGCGGTGCTCAATGCCATGGGCCAGTTAGAAGAAAGTTCCCGGATACCTCTTGTGGTAGTGGGAAATGGTAAAGGCTACCTGAAAAAAATGCGCATATTGGCCGAACGGTTAAAACTGCCGGTTTACTGGTTAACCGATGTAACAGACACTGAAACCCTGAGGGTACTGTACACTCACGCCCTTTTCAGCCTTTACCCTTCATGGTACGAAGGGTTTGGAATACCTGTAGTGGAGTCTTTGCTGTGCGAAACCCCGGTTATTACCTCAAGCGTATCTTCCCTCCCTGAAGCAGGGCAGCAAGGAACCCTGCTGGCTGATCCTTCAGACGCTGAACACATAGCTTATTGTATCCGGAAAATGAGCGATAGCGACCTGGCAGATAAACTCGGTAAAAAAGGTAAAGCATTTGCCCTGGCAAGGTTTAAACCAGAAATTACGGCAAGGGAACTAATGAATTGCTACCTGACCTGAACAATATTAAACCGAAAAATCCTGCAGCATCTTAATGGCAGAAATGGCAGCTTCGTCGCCTTTGTTGCCGTGTTTTCCACCAGCCCGGTCAAGGGCCTGTTGCTGGTTAAGGGTAGTTAATACCCCGAAAATGACCGGTTTATTGCATTTCAGGGAAACATCTTTAATGCCCTGGGCTACGGCCTGGCAAATGTAGTCGAAGTGAGGGGTTTCGCCCTGAACTATACAGCCCAGGCATATTATGGCATCTACCTTTTCCTGTTGAGCAAGGAATTGTGCTGCCGTAGGTAATTCGTAACTTCCAGGTACCAGGAAAACAGGGATATTATCTTCGGTAACCCCGCATTCAGACAGGGTGTTTCTGGCGCCTTCCATTAAAGGATTTACAACTTGCTCGTTCCATTCGGTAGCGATAATACCGATTACTTTGTTGGAAACATCGGGTAAATTGGTAGTACGGAATACGCTCAGGTTTTTTTCAGCTGATGCCATTGGTTAAGCTCGCTCTAAAAGGGCTTTGTATTTCTTTGCCGTATCCACTTCGGCTGAGGTAGGATAGTCATCTATAATCTGGCTGTAACAGTCGATTGCCTGGCTATTATTACCGGCATCTTTGTAAGCCATAGCAGCTTTTATCAGGTAAACCGGGGTAAAGAATTTATTGGCATTATGATTTGCGGCTTTTTCGTACATCCGGGCTGCTTTTTCGTATTCCTCCAACTGCACGTGGGCATCGCCAGATAAAGCAAAGGCTTCGGCCTGCACGAGTAAGTCGTTGGAACTGAAGTTAGACAGGTAATTAATTGCTGACTCGTAATTTTCCTGTTCCAGGTATATAATTCCCACGTAATAATTAGCCAGGTTAGCTGACTTGGTTCCCCCGTATTCGGTAATAATATCCAGAAAACCGTAGTTATTACCATCACCGCTGAGGGCCTGTTCGTATTCCCCGTTATCGAAATAAAAAACGGCCTGGAACATTTCTTCCTGGGCAATAACATTTTGGCTATTCAGGTAGTAACGATAGCCAAAAAAACTACCAGCAATTAATAGAACAACCAAAGCTATCCCGAAAATCAGTTTCTGGTTCTTTTCAAGAAAATCTTTCGATTTGTCAAAGCTTTCGGATATTGCTTCCGGCCGTTCCAACAGGTCGGTAGGAGCACCTTCACCTGGTGCGCCCTGTGATTTCTTGTATCGTGTTTTACT
>CAZIWJ010000053.1:0-17737 GCA_964542855.1 uncultured Roseivirgaceae bacterium | reverse complement strand
GGTTCGGTAAAATTGGCAAAAGTTCGCCTGAGCAGGGGCAGCATCTGGTTAAATGGTGATTCCTGCACTTCTGATACCCACTCGTCGAGGATCGACCACAATTCCGGGTTGTTCAGAATGAGCAAGGCATTTCCCGCCAGGAAACCTTCCAGCCACTGCGCTGCTTTTTTGGGGTCATTGGCCGGCGAGAGCGACCGGCTCATCCGGTTAGCGGTTTCTATCATCGCTAATTCTTCGTTATCGAACAGAATGCGGGTGGCATACCCGCTAACCCTGTCGGCAGTTCCTGAGTTAGTAGATAATCTTTGTAGGGTTTGCTGCCAGGTTTGCCAGTGCTCCGGGTTGTTTAAGCGGTTAATACTGCTGTTGGCGTCCTGTACCAGGCTAAACATTTCTTCGGCCGCTTCTTCTCCTAACCCGAAACAGGCCCCGGGCAGGGCTTCGGCAATTCGGGGCATACTCTGATCGAGAATGCCCTGCACTGCGTCCGTCTGGGTTTGTCGCACATCACCGTAGCGTAAAATATTCACTAACGGGCGGAGGGCTTTAAGCAGGGGTTGTACGCTGCGGGTGAGAGCTGATACCTCCAGCATGCGGTTTATAATCTGGCCCGTAGCCCCGGGCAGTTGGGCTTTGAGGGTATTGGCTAGCAGGTTACTGATTACGTCAAGCTGGTCCTGTCCTTTCACTTCGCTGGCGATATAATTGGTAACAGCCTGCACCAGGGTGTTTCCCCATATTCCTGCCTCCACTACGTTTAGGGTATATTCCGGCTGCCAGCTCACCTGCCACTGCTCATGAAAAGTACCTTTTTTGCCCCGGGTTTGTACTGGCACCCCTACCGGGATATTCAGTAACTGCATCCGGTGCAGCCAGTGGCTCCGGTTAAGGTGAAGCTCTTTGCGTAAGTCTAGCGCAAGCTCTTTGTATTCTTCGCTGAGTTTTAACCGCAGTTTTTTCAGGCTGTTGCGAATATCCTGTTGCAGCGGTACCTGTTCTACTTCTTCGGGCACACTGCCCTGTTTGCGGCCGATGATTAACTGGTTTCTAACCAGCCGCACCGGCTCATCGTACCCACCGCAAAATATGCTGATTACACTTTCCACCATTTCCCGGATACCGGGAATGGATAACCCGCGAATGGCAGCCAAAGCTTCCGCCATCCGTACGGCTTCAATAACGTGGGCCGATGAGGCTTCCAGTTGCTCATTGCGGAGAAGGCGCGCTGCTTTTACGAACCACTGTACCAGTGCCTGGTCGCGGTGCTCGTATAACAATTCATACCATGCGGGGCTTAGTAACCCGGCCCCGTAGCCACTCTGGAACGAAAGGCGCTCGTAAGTCCACGGCACCCAGTTGCACTGTACCGGCAGTTTTTTTAACCCTTTCAGCAGCAAGCGGTCCTGCTTTATTTCTCCCGGTTTATTCAACGCCGGAACGTGCCAGGCGCCACAAACAACGGCCACATTTTCCAGCTTACCTTCCCACTCCCGGATTTGCCTGCGCATCCAGGCTTCCCTCAACTGGTCGCGGTGCGATTCGTCCCGGTTGAGTTCTTTTCTCAGGTGAGTCATGAGTTCAGTTACGGCATCGAACACAGCATCTGTTGCCAGTCGTTGCTCGATCATTACCTCCCACCAGCGCTCCCCGTCTTCATAACCGGCGGCTTCAGCGATAAACGACAGGGGGTCTATTTTAACCACGGCACGCCTTTCTTCTTCCTGTAAGGCAAACTGATACTCCTGGGGTAGATCAATAAACTTTACCGGGATTTCCTGTTCCAGGGCGTACTGCATGGCAACCCACTCGGGCGAGAAGTGCGTGAAGGGATAGAAAGCTGCCTGGGAAAGCACTTTAGGATTATAAACCAGCATGGCTACCGGTGGCTCCATACCCGGAAGCGTAATGTGTTCAATGAGTTGTTCTGCATCGGGAGGGCCTTCAATAAGTACAATGTCCGGTTGAGTAGTTTCCAGTACTTTTTTAAGGCTGCGGGCCGATCCTGCGCCGTGGTGTCGTATGCCGTAGTATTGAGTAGCCATTATAACATTTCGTTACAGGAGCGGTAAAGGTCGCGCCAGTCTTTGCGATCTTTCACCACTGTTTCCAGGTATTCTTTAAAGGCAATGCGATCCTGCACCGGATCTTTAATAACTGCCCCAACCAGTGCGGCGGCCAGGTCGTCGGCGTTGAGTTTACCATCCCCAAAGTGCGCGGCCAGGGCCTGCCCGCTGTTAATTACCGAAATTGCTTCGGCTGTGCTCAGCGTACTACCGGGGCTTTTCAGCTTCACTTTGTTATCGGAGGTTTTGCCTTCGCGCAGTTCCCGAAACAAGGTAACCAGGCGCTGAATTTCCTTCATCGGCGGCTTCTCTGCCGGTAGTTCCAGGGCCCGGTTCATGCGCTGTACCCGGGTGGTTACAATGTTCACTTCTTCCTCCAGGGTGTTGGGCAGCGGGAGCACCACCGTGTTGAAACGGCGCCTCAGGGCGCTCGACAATTCGTTTACCCCCTTGTCGCGGTCATTGGCCGTGGCAATAATGTTAAACCCCCGTGCTGCCTGTAGTTCCGTATTGAGTTCGGGAATGGGCAGTGTTTTTTCCGAGAGAATGGTGATCAGGGAATCCTGCACGTCGGAAGGAATCCGGGTAAGCTCCTCCACCCGGGCAATGCCGCCGCTTTCCATGGCACGCATCACCGGGCTTTGCACCAGCGCACCGGTGCTGGGCCCTTCGGCCAGGAGTTTGGCGTAATTCCAGCCGTACCTAATAGCATCTTCATTCATGCCGGCAGTTCCCTGTACCAGCAGGGTTGAATTTCCGCTGATTGCCGCACACAGGTGTTCCGACACCCAGGTTTTGGCCGTACCGGGTATTCCTATTAGTAGTAAAGCCCGATCGGTGGTTAAGGTAGCTACCGCTACTTCCATGAGGCGACGGTTCCCAAAATACTTGGTTGAAATTTCTTTTCCATTATCCAGTTTTCCACCGAGTAAGTAAGTTAGTACTGCCCAGGGGGAAAGCAACCAGTTAGGTGGTTTCTGCCGGTCGTCGGCTTCGGCCAGGGCCTTCAGTTCATCGGCAAATTCCTGTTCGGCGTGGGGGCGTAATTGTTGTATATTATTTTCCATGTTCTGTAAAACTATCGTAAATCTCTTTGCGGAGCATTAATATTTCTTTGACTTGTCGCACGGGGTTGCGGTAGTAGTAATGACTTATTTGCCCGTCGACGAATAAATCTTCCAGTTGGTAATACTGGCTGGCATGAAACCGGTAAGGGACCTTCTCCAGCAGCAGGTGCATATCGCGGTGCATGTTGTTTAGTGCGTCTATAATTAGCCGGGCCAGTTTGCGGGCCCCGTCCGAAGGAACCAGCAGTTGTTCGCAGTACACGAGTAGCCCGAACCCGGACTGAGCAGGTGTGAAAGAGTCCGTTTTTCCCCGGTTAATGAGTTTGGTAAGAACGGGTTGTGCGAAGTGAGGTGTTATTGCGGAGGCCACCTGCACCAGGGCATCGGGCTGCCAGTCGGTAACGTGCAGCAGCAGGGCCGAGAGCATTTCCTGGTGCCGGTGCAGGACTGCAGCCCCGGCCAGGATATTAAGAAGTTCCCGGTCGTTGAGCAGCAGCCGGATTAGTTCACCGGCTTCCAGCCCGGTTGCTTCCATCCAGTAATCCGGGTTAGCGCGTTTTAGTACTTCCCGGCTTTGCTTCTCCCCTTTCAGTTCGAGCTGTTCGGCAAACCCGCTCGTGCTAAAAGCGATTTGGCTTTTCATCGTTGCCCGCTTTACCTGCAGGTTGTTAATCAGGGCCTGCCGGAGTTCAGCACTGTAGCCGCTTTCGGCAATCCGAGCCAGCAGGTTCAGGGCTTCCTGCCGAACGTATTTACCGCGTTCTTCGGTACATTGAATCAGGAACGGTTCATCTTTTCCGGATATTCCCCGGTGCAATAACTGCAAATAGTCAGCTTTGTCTTTGGCCGGTTCCTCCGGCCAGGTGCTGGTTAGTAATTCGATGGCCAGGGCGGGGTCTGAAGCCCGCAGCCGGCCAATCAGTTGCTGACGCTCTTCCTTTGAGGCCAGTTCCCAGTCGGTTTCCTCCTGCCCGGCAGCCTGGTAAAGCGACCATTCCGGATTGAGCCGGGCCAGCCACTTCCCCCGTTCTCCCAGTAGCTGCTGAACAAAAGGGAAAAGCATTTTTTTCTCGGTACCCAGTACCATTAGGTCGGTTAACAAGTATTCCGATAGTCGCTGGTTATAATGGATAGCCAGTTGCAATAATTCAGCAATCAGGTACAGGTTACCGGTACCAACGAGCTTATTCAGCACCCCGGTAGATTTCATATTCATGGAAGCCCGGGTTTCGGGCGGGGCTGGTGAAATTTTGTAATCAGTAACCTGGGGCTTAAAGCCTGCTTCGTGCTGTTTGTGTACGATGGCCAGGGCCTGTAGCAGGCCCTGTTCGCTGGAAGAAGATATTATTCCCCAGGCGGTTAACTGCTTACGTTGTTGTTCAGAAAACCGTTTCTTTTCTGTACCCAGTACGGCTATGCGTTCCCAATCCTGTTTATTCATGTTACAGGTAATAAAACTGCTGATTAAAAATAAGGGTTAGCGGCCTCCAGGTTGAGCCGTTCCATTCCCCGAAAACCGTACAGGGTTTACCCCCGCTAATGGCCAGTGTTTGCCAGTAACGGTTAGTGGCCAGGTTAACCGGAATAATGCAGTTATGCTGGTCGGTCATGAAGCCCTCCCCTTCTTTAATGATTACATTTACATGAGTTAATAACAAGGGAACAGTATTATTAAATGGTTGCCGGGCAGTATAAGAGGCATATTCATCGAGGAACTCTTCCAGGCTACCTGACGGATGAATAGCTGCTATTTTTTGCAGATTTTCCGGTTCGCTTTTAATTAAAGCCCGCTGAGGAACAGCCCCCGGGTAATAAACCAGTTGCGCGTTAAATTCGGTTCCAACCAGGAATTTACGTTCGTAGTTGGGTTCGCCGAAAGCAAAGTCGAGAATAAGCGCAAATTTACGGGAGGCCTTTCCCTGCAACCAGGTTCTCCGGGCGTACAGCCGCTGCGAAAAACGCTCCGATATGCCAAGAACCTGCCAGGTATCCTGCACTCCTTTTTTGGCTAGCACTTCCTCTTTTTTCGGATTAATGCCAATTCGGACCAGTATTTCCTCTTGTAAAGGCTCCGAAAGCTGCTCCCGGTTCAGGAAAGCATTCACCAGCAGGTTGATATCGGCTAGCCGGGCACTCAACGAACTAATCCAGTTGTCGTGGTTGAACAGTTCCGAGATTTCGCGTAGCATACTGGCAATACCAGATGCCTTCGCATCGACCATCCTGGCTGCCTGCTCTTCCCAGAATGCCGGTTGCTGAATATCGGTATTGCCATAGCCAACCCGCATAATATCTTCCAGCCACTGTTGCAGGCCGGGCAGTTCGGTATTGAGTTTTTGTATTCGCTTCCGAATGCGGTCATTTTGCATGATGGGAGGCGCTGCCGGGGCAGCCGTTTCTGTTTTTTCTTTCCTGGAGTTCATCCAGTTTTCTACCCAGTCGGGTTGAGCAGCTTGCTGGAAACTGCTTGCATCGGAAGCAAAGAGCAGGAGCAAACCAATACCGTGTTTACAGGGAAACTGCCGACTGGGGCATGAACACTTAAAGACAGGTCCACTTAAATGAATGGCCGTTTGGTAAGGTTTTTTACCCGATCCTTTGCAGAGACCCCACAACGCATTCCCGTCGGTAGCCAGCAGTTGCCAGTTACTGATTTTAGCCAGGGCTTTTCCGCGGCTGGCATTACTCTCGTTGGGGGCAAGGGAAAGAATTTGTTCGGTTGAATACATTAATTACGGGTACGGAAGAAAAACTGCATGTAGTGCGAAAAAGTAATGAAGAGCGTAGCATTTAACATAGTGATAGTAACCCAAACAACATAGCGGTTAAAATAAGTAAAGAATCCGGCAATGACTAAATTTAAACTCATCAAAACAGCTTTGTAAAGCTGGTAAAGTTTACTTCGGGTGTAATCGTAAGCAGCAGGATTGTGGGGGGCATACTGGCCAGGAACTGCCGGGAAAATTCCGGAATACTGAATCATTATTGTTGTAATAAATGTACTTCTCTCCATTTTTGATAACAAATATGTTAGTACCGTTTCTCTTGCTAACCCGATTTATGTGGTGCCATTGAATAGCTTACCAGGGTACTCTGATGTATTCATCGATCAAATGTACTTCTTCATTTATTGCTACCGTTATTTTTTGCAATAAGCCAGTAAGGCAAACACAGCCAGCAGCATAAATCCGATAAACGCGTAAAAAATATTTGTTCGGAGGAGGGAAGCCGGTTCCTGTGGCCGGGGGCAGTTGAACTAAGTAGAGATAATAAGGAAGATAATGGCCTGGAGCAGATTGGAGCCGATACCCTGAAATACTACGCTCATCTGGATGAATTAATTTCCACAAACTTGCTAGCTTGTTAAAAATTTGTCCTGCAAATTCTTTTTTAGCGGCTGTACAGTACATCAAGATTATTATCTGCTACAGGGGGCGACCAGGTTCTCAAAAATCGACTTGTTCAGCAATAAGATACTGTGTTTTCTCAACAGAAACGAAATTTCAACAAGATTTAAGAGTAGAAATATGGCAGGAGAAAGAGTTGGGTAGTAAAAAAGCACTGGAAACCGGAAAGAGCTGGAGAACCCTGTGATTACAGGATTTGAGCCGCTCACTCCCTCGCAGCCTTCCACTGTTAACTTTACCGGAGTAAAGATCAACCAAGATGATTGATTGAGGCCTGACTTTGAAGACGAGCTAGCCCGGTATTGTCAAAACTTGTCGGTTCCCCGAACTGTACCGGATTCCCAGGCTTTGTCTTTAATGTTTTATATTATTCAACTAAAAAGAATGTTTTTACTGCAATCGTTTGAGTTAAATAACCACTAATAGGTTAATACACAAAGCTAGTAAATAGTTTCAGATGTAAGATTAACTTGTTGCAAATATTCTTACACGGCCACTACCTCTTTAAGTGCTTCATACTCTTTTCATCTATTACCGTGCCTACTTATTCTATTTAATTGATCAATAACTTGAAAAAAACTGCGTATTGCCCTAGATTATACTTTGTTTTATTACTAATGTTTACTTCCACTTTATATCATCACTGTTATTCAAACTTTATATGATGCACAAATATTACATTTTGTTTATCCTGGTTTTGTTAATGGGCTCCGAAGGCGTGGCCCAGCAAAGTAATGGCCAGGAAAACTCCAACGCCGATATGTTCTCTGCAATGAAGTACCGAAACGTGGGCCCTACCCGTGGAGGACGTGCAACGACTGCAACCGGGGTTTCCTCAAAGCCGGGTACATTTTTCCTGGGAACTTCTGGTGGCGGCCTTTGGAAAACCACCGATTACGGGAATAACTGGAACCCCGTTTCAGATAAAGCCTTCACCACCCCATCTATTGGTGCGGTAAGAGTTGCAAAAAGCAACCCGGACATTGTTTATGCCGGAACCGGGTCTGACGGAATTCGAAGCAATGTTATCCTGGGTAAGGGGGTATTCAAATCGACCGACGGGGGAGAGTCCTGGTCGTTCAGCGGACTGGAAAAGGCCGGTCAGATTGGGGCAGTTGAAATCCATCCGGAAAACCCGGATGTAGCTTTCGTTGCTGCAATTGGTAACCCTTTCGCTCCGAACGAGGAGCGCGGTGTTTTCCGGACTACCGACGGCGGAAAAAGCTGGAACAAAGTATTTTATCATTCCGATACCATTGGCGCGGTTGACCTGGAATTTCATCCTACTAACCCGAATGTAATTTATGCAAGTTTATGGCGGGCAGAGCGCAAGCCCTGGACCATTATTTCAGGTGCCCGTAACGTAGGCGGTATTGTTAAATCGACCGACGGGGGAGAAACCTGGGAACCAGTGAATACGGGCTTACCCATGGACCTGATTGGCAAGATCGACCTGGCGGTAACCCCTGATGCCCCCGATAAGGTATGGGCCCTGGTTGAGGCACCACTCGGAAATGGTGGAGGATTGTATCTTTCCACCGATCAGGGTGAAAGCTACGAACTGATTAACGATGATGAAAATCTGCTGGTAAGGCCTTTTTACTTCCTGAATATCGACGTAAACCCGCAGAATGAGAACACACTTTACGTGAACACCCTGCGTTTTCACCGCTCGTACGACGGGGGGAAAACCTGGGAAAAAATCAGAACACCCCACGGCGACAACCATGATATCTGGATTAATCCGAACGACACTACCATCTGGATTCAGGCTAACGACGGAGGCGGTAACATAACCCGCGATAACGGCAGAACCTGGTCTACCCAGAAAAACCAGCCTACTGCCGAATTGTACCAGGTTGAGGTTGATAATCAGGAGCCATACTGGTTGTACGCCGGGCAGCAGGATAACTCTACCACCATTGCCGTTCCCGCTTTACCAACTTATAACAGCGACAACGAGTACGAATGGATTGCTACCGGAGGATGTGAAACCGGCCCCGCGGTTCCTAACCCGGACAACCCGGACGTGGTTTATGCTAACTGTAAAGGAAGGTTCGGCGTTTACAACAAGGAAACCGGGCAGGAGAAGCAGTATTACGTAGGTGCATCGAACATGTACGGCCACAACCCCAAGGATTTAAAATTCCGGTTTCAGCGGGTATCACCCATTCACGTATCGCCCCATAACTCCGATGTGGTTTACCATACTTCTCAGTACGTGCATAAAACCACCGATGAAGGCAAAACCTGGGAAATTATTTCTCCCGACCTGACTGCTTTCACGCCTGAAACACAGGTAATATCCGGTGGACCAATAACTCGCGATGTTACCGGGGAAGAGTTTTACAGCACTATTTACGCTATCCGTGAATCTCCGGTAGAAGAAGGAGTAATATGGGTAGGCGCTAACGACGGACCTATTTCAGTAACTCGTAACGGGGGTGAGGACTGGAAGACGGTAACCCCGAAAAACTTACCTCCTGGTGGGCGGGTAGACTGCGTGGAGCCTTCTCCCCATGAACCGGGAAAAGCTTATGCTACAGTTTTACGCTACATGCTGGGTGACTGGAAACCCTACGTCTACAAAACAGAAAATTATGGAAAATCATGGATGCTGCTAACAGATGGTGAAAATGGCATTCCTGCTGATTACCCGGTAAGGGTTGTAAGGGAAGATCCCCGTCAGCAAGGGCTACTAATTGCCGGTACTGAATACGGCGTATTTGTATCGATGAACGATGGAGAAAGCTGGATGCCGTTCCTGCAAAACATGCCTGCTACTCCTGTTACTGATGTTAAAATTCATCAGAACGACATTGTACTATCTACCATGGGTCGTAGTTTCTGGATCATGGATGATATTACCCCGTTACAGGCAGCTGCTCGTGGAGTAATGGCATCGTCTACAACCCTGTTTAAGTCACAGCCTGCTACCCGTTTACGGTATCGTGCAGGTAATAGTGCCATTCCGCAGTATCATCCTTCCGGAATCCAAATCGACTTTTACGTGGCCAATGATCCTGAAAACCTGAAACTGGATATCCTGAATAAATCAGGTGAGGTAGTTCGTACTTTCGAGGCAGAGGCCCCCAAGTTGATTGACAGGTCGACCAGTATGTCGACTGGTTTTTACTCACAGGGTTATGATGCTTCCCTTACCTTGCGTAAAGGTGCACAACGTATAATTTGGGATATGCGCCACACCGGTGCATGGAACAGTAACTCGAAGCGAAGCGGTACAGATGGTCCGCTGGCAGCACCTGGTACGTATACCGCACGCTTAACCGTTGATGGGGAAACCCAGCAGCAGCCTTTAACGCTTCGCATTGATCCCAAGGTTTCTCAGACCGGGACTTCGGTAGAAGATCTGGTTGCGCAGGAAGAATTATCGCTGAAAGTGAGAGATTTACTGAGTGAGTCGCGTAAAATGCTGGCCGCCGTGAAAGACCGCCGGGATGAAATTTCAGAAAAGGTAGCCAAAGGCAAAGGTAATGCCCGCAAGGAAGATAGTAACCTACAAACTTTAGAGGCTTCACTTGAAACTTCGGAAGGTACTTACATGCAGCCCAAGCTGGTTGCCCAGATTCGCTACCTGGCCAGGATGCTCGACCGGGCCGACCAGCGTCCGGGGCAGGATGCTTATTTGCGATACGAAGAACTGAACCAGGAATTGGAACAACTTCGTCCGGATTGGGACAAGTGGCTGGGTATCAGATAAGAAGTATGTATATTATACACTTACACTGATTAATAATTTTCTTAACGCAGGATAGTTCGGATGCAATGCGGCTTTTGGCTGCATTGCATTTTTTATTGCCAGTAGTTACAGGATTTGATGAATATTAATTTAAACTGTTAATCCCAAAAAAAGTAAAGCCAGTTGGAATACTGGCTTTGTTTTAACTATCTATATTTTAAGGAGTACGTTTTCTGTACTAAACATCGAACTTAATTCCCTGCGCAAGTGGCATTTCCTTACTGTAGTTAATGGTATTGGTTTGCCTTCGCATGTATGCCTTCCAGGCATCCGATCCGGACTCCCTTCCTCCACCGGTTTCTTTTTCTCCCCCGAAAGCGCCACCGATTTCCGCACCTGAAGTTCCAATGTTTACATTAGCGATACCACAATCGGAACCTTTTTGTGATAAATAAATTTCAGCTTCCTGCATGTTAGTAGTAAAGATTGCTGACGACAACCCTTGCCTTACCTCATTGTGCAGAGCAATTGCGTTAGTTACGTGGCCCGAGTATTTAATAAGATAGAGTACTGGCCCGAAGGTTTCTTCCTGCACGGTATTAAAATGATTTTCTGCTTCAACCAGGGCTGGATCTACATACAGCCCCGACGGATACTCATCGCCTGAAAGTACCCTGCCACCACAAAGAAGTTTCCCTCCTTCATCCTGTACTTTTTTAAGTGCCTGAACAAAATTATTCACAGCATCACCATCAATGAGTGGCCCAACCAGCGTATTTTCATCAAGTGGATTACCAATTACCAGGCTGGGATAAATCTGTAGCAAACGATCCCGGACCTGGTCATAAACCTTTTCGTGCACAATGATTCGTCGGGTACTGGTACAACGTTGTCCACAAGTTCCCACAGCCCCGAAAACGGTGGCCCGTACAGCCATCTCGAGGTTAGCATGTTCGGTAATAATAATAGCGTTATTTCCTCCCAGCTCGAGGATTGATTTACCCAGGCGAGAAGCCACCGCAGCGGCTACTTTTTTTCCCATTCGGGTAGAACCGGTTGCTGAAACCAGTGGAATTCTTTCGTCATTGGCCATTCTTGATCCTGTTTCGGCATCCCCGAGTACCAGGTTAAAGATTCCGTTAGAAAGCCCGTTATTACTAATTACACGGGCAGCCAGCTTATGGCATGCAATAGCTGTTAAAGGCGTTTTTTCAGAAGGCTTCCATACACAAACATTACCACAAACAGCAGCAATCATGGCATTCCACGACCATACGGCAACCGGAAAGTTAAAGGCCGAAATGATGCCCACTATTCCCAGAGGATGGTATTGATCGTACATGCGGTGTTCAGGCCTTTCGGAATGCATGGTAAAGCCGTACAACTGCCTGGAGAGGCCCACGGCAAAGTCGCAGATGTCGATCATTTCCTGAACCTCACCCAGCCCTTCCTGGTATATCTTACCCATTTCATAGCTCACCAGTTTCCCAAGAAATTTTTTATGGTTCCTTAGCTCATTTCCGATTTGCCTCACAATTTCCCCTCTGGCGGGAGCGGGCGTTGCCTTCCAGGCCTGTACGGATTGCCGGGCTTCTTCCATAACCTGTTCGTACTCCTGTTCGCCAGCCAGTTGCACCGAGGCAATGTGCTGCCCATTGCCGGGGGAGTGAATATTTTTAAACTGTTCATCTTTATTAACCAAACCCTGCCGGGTACCACAGTACCAGGCTGCATTTTCAGATTCAATACCTAGTTTATCCAGCATTTCCTGGATTTCTTGTTCAGAAGCCATAAGTGTAGGGGTTAATTTACTGTGCTAAAACTAACGTTTTCTTTTTTTCTCCATCATATCCCACATGTTAGATGGGACTTCATCGAGCATATTAAATTCACCGGCTCCTTTTAGCCACTCTCCGCCGTCGATGGTAACCACTTCACCAGTCATGTACGATGAATAACCCGACAGTAGGTAGGCGGCAAGGTTAGCCAGTTCCTGGTGTTCACCGTACCGCTTCAAGGGAATTTTATTTTCCGGACTGAACATTTTCTCAAGCTCACCGGGGAATAACCGGGTCCAGGCACCTTCAGTGGGAAAAGGACCGGGAGCAATAGCATTGCAACGAATACTGTACTTCGCCCATTCTACTGCCAGCGAGCGGGTGAGTGCCAGAACCCCTGCTTTAGCGCAGGCAGAAGGAACCACATAACCAGAACCGGTCCAGGCGTAAGTGGTAACAATATTCAGGAAAACTCCGGCCTGTTTACTATTGATCCAGTCTTTTCCCATGGCTAGCGAAGAATTGTAGCTGCCTTTCAGAACAATATCTACAATAACATCAAAAGCCTTGGGGGAAAGCCGTTCGGTTGGACTTACAAAGTTGCCAGCAGCGTTATTGATAAAGCAGTGAATATTGCCAAACTTTTCTTTAACCGAATTGATCATCTTTTCTACGGCCAGGTAATCGCGGACGTCGCAGGCAATGGGCAGTACTTCAGCCCCCGTTTTATCGTTAAGTTCGGCTGCAGTTGCTTTGAGGACTTCCTGTTTACGGCTGCAGATTACCAGATTGGCTCCCAGTTGCCCGAGGTAGTACGCCATAGATTTACCCAAACCGGTACCACCACCGGTAATGATAACTGTGTGGTCTTTGAAAGTATTGTCCGGAAGCATACCGGAGGTGATTGGGGTTGAAGACATAGTGAAAAAGTATTTAGTTCTTTAGCTTGGAGCTAAGATATAAAAAAGTAAGTCACGAGCACACGCTCGTGACCTTTCTCAACAACCTAAACATATGGATAGCTGGTATCAGCTTCTTCAATACTTTTTCGGGGTACGCTTTTGTTTAAACATAAAAGCCTACACGTTCTACAACATTGCTTGCAGGTAATGGTTTAAAAAAAGAATAATTTATCTGTTTTTTAATTTTTTTACTTCCGGGGGCAAAAGATAGCTCTTTTAGTATAATTAGGCCTCAAAATACTTTGGCTTTACGATTTCAGCAATTTTTTCTTCGTTGAGAGGTTTATTTACAAAATCTACTACGACCCCGTAACTTCTGGCTTTGTTAATATCTTTATCGTATATGGAAGAACTGTAAACAAAAACATGAACGCTTTTCACGTTAATGGTCAGTAAGGTATCCAGGAATTCCCAGCCGTTCATTCCGGGCATGTTAATATCTAGCAGGATGATGTTGGGTAAGTCCGTACCTTTCTCAATTTCTTCAATTGCCTGCCTGGCATTAAGAAACTCCATGGTATTTATGGTATTATCGAACCTCTCCAGTAGCTTTTTACTGATCAGGTTATCAATTTCATTATCATCAATTAACCAAATACTTTTATACATGCTGCAGCTAGATTTAGGGTTAGTGGAAGAGGGGTATAATTTAATAAAAACCCTGTATGGAGAAAGCGATTATAATAGTTTGCTAATTTTTAACGATAACCTGAAGGGCAGGAATATTGTTTTAAGTTATTTGGTGAAAAACAACAATGTATTTCACAGTTTTCTGCTACTGACTTCGTCTATTAGGCGGTACAACACCAAAGTCGATAATGTGTAATTTCTCTGTTCATTCAAGTATTTGTAATTACGGGGAGATTGTTCCTGGTGTTGAAACAACTGAATAAGCTCTTTACTGGTTTCAGCGTGATGCCCAAGAAAAGGCTTTTGCAGGGAACAGCATTCCAGTTTTGAGGCCCATAGTTCATCGAGTACACTACCTGTATGGAAATGATGTGGGTGAGTAAAGGCGTTTAGCAGGTTTTCCCAATCATTGGTGCGAGTAAGATATTTCAATGCATTTGTAAGGAAATTGAAGAAAGAATTACTCTTCCCTGATTCTTCGCACAGGAAAGTAGCCAGGGCAGATACATTAGCCAGGTGATACTGTTCGGCATAATAAGGCAGTTGTTCGAGATCTTTTATTTTTAAAGCTTTTACCTCTCCGTTAACTGTTGCCAGGTTAAGCTTTACAAACAGTGAGTGTATATCATTGACCATACAAATTGTTCTTTGCCACTTAGCGAGCAAGAACAATTCCACAACGCACAGCGATGGAAAAGGGGCAATGTACTAAGCGTAATAAACCTGGCTTAGTTTGTTGGTAAACAGGGTAAAATCAGGTGAGATGTTTATTCTCTAACGCAACTTTAGCCAGTTCAAAGAAATTTTTGGCTTCTGTTTTCTTTAAAATATGTGCCCGGTGGTTTTCCACAGTTCTTATGCTTATGAATAGCTGATCGGCAATTTCATGATTACTTTTACCTTCCACGACCAGGCTTAAAATCTGCTTCTCCCTTACGGATAGGTCGTTGATTTTATTCAGTAAACTTGACTCCCGGTCTTCCATGGTAAGCGTGTTGATGAGCAAGTCGGTAATCTGGCTGTTGAAGTAGGTTTTATCGTTGGCTACTGCTTCCAGGGCATTTTTCAATTCATCGAGTGAGGCTTCTTTAGCCAGAAAACCCTTAACACCCAGTTTTATGGCCTTGTTAACGTTAATAATGTTAACATACATGGTCAGTACCAGAATTTTTACATGCTTGTAGTGGGTAGACATGTACTCGAGCAGTTGCATTCCATTTTCTCCGGGAAGAGAGAGGTCTACAATTGCAACGTCCACCTTCTTATTCTGTAGAAACTCTTTGGCTTCCTCAACACTTGATGCATGAGCAGAAATTTCAAAACGATCGTCGTTATCGATCATAAAACCAATCAGCTCGCGTACAATTCTGTGATCTTCAACGAGTAGTAGATTCATAGTATTTGCCATAGATTGTTTGAGTAGTGACATAGTGATTAGTCCTTTAATTGGAGAAGAAATTCTTAAGCTTCTGTAGTTTCCTGTAAGCGGTCCTCTATTGTATTTAACACATCTTTTTTCAAATCATCGATAACTTTTAGTAACCAGTTTCTTTCTTCCTCATTATCGGGGATATCTTCTATGCCGTTCAGTTGAGAACGAACCTGTTCAGCATTAAGGGTTTTAAGTGAGGTGTTTAGTTGATGAAGAGCATCGAGCACAGTACGGTAATTCCTACCAGCAATACCCTGTGCAAGGGTATGAAATAACCGGTTAATGTCTACCTTCAACAATATTAGCATTTTTTTGTAATTAGTCGGGTTAATTTGCCTTATTTCATCAACCGGAGCATCCAAATTTTGTATTTTTTTCCCTTCTAATTCGATTTCAAGGTTCAAATGACGGGCAATTACTTCTAAAAGTTTGGACCTGCTTACGGGTTTCCTTATCCAGTCATTGAAATTATACTTTTGCTGCATTTCAGAACGGTTGGGAGGAGTATGTGCTGAAAACATAATTACTGGTACCCGGGTACAGTGTTTGAGTTGACGGATATTGTTTATCGTTTCGTAACCGTTCATTCCTGGCATGCGCAAGTCCATAAAAATGATATCAAAATCATTCTTTTTAATCAGATCAAGTGCTTCAGGCCCGTCACTGGCCAGGGTGAGATCTATTTTTTCTGGTTCACAAATACTTTGAAAGAGGAGTTGATTGGCCAGGGCATCTTCAACGTATAACAGCCGTAATCCTTCAAGATTAAGGTTTTCTTTAACAGTTCCCGGATGACGCCTGGAGGGTTTCAGATTAAGTGTAATATCAGCAACCGTACCTTTATTCTTTTCACTGTTAATGGAAATTGCCCCGCCATTAGCTTCAACGATATTTTTTACAATTGATAATCCAAGACCGGTTCCTTTTACCTTTTGCTTACTGGATTGGATGCCCCTGAAAAACGGATCGAATATTTTCTCTAACTCCTCCTTTTCAATACCTAAACCGGAATCTTTTACCTGGATATGAATCTGCAGCAAGCGTGCGCCGATTTTCTTTTGATTAATATTAACATCAACCTTCCCTTCCCGGGTAAACTTCAGCGCGTTACTAATCAGGTTATCCAGCACCTGCCTTATCCGTCCTTCATCACCTACTACCCGCTCGGGTATTTGTGTGTCGGATTTTACAGAAAATTCATTCAGATTCTCCCCAGCCTGAATCTTATAGATCTCTACCAACTCCTCGATCATCTTCTTAAAGTTGAAATCGGCTTCTTCCCAAAAAACTTCGTCTGCATCCAGTTTCGAATAATCGAGGATATCGTTAACCAGGTTGGTAAGGTGTTTACTGGTACTTACCAGGGATCGAAGAAGAGAATCTTTCTGGGTAGTGGAAGTGCCATCGGCCAGTAAACGAGATATGCTGTTGATCACATAAAGCGGGTTGCGTATTTCGTGGCTCAGGGTAGAAACAAAAAACTCTTTTAATGCCAGCGTTTTTTCCAGGTCATCCTTTGCCTCTACGAGTTCATCTTCATATTTCTTCTGCTCGCTTACGTTACGCATAATGCCGGTAAGACCAGTAAATTCTCCTTCTTCACTAAAAATGGCCTGCATACTGGTTTCAGTCCAGATTTCTTTTCCTTTCCGGTTTTTAACTTTAGCTTTGCCGGCTATAACTCTCGGAATACCATCCGGATCTTCACGGCATGATTTGCAGTAGTTTTTTATGGTTGAAACTTTTTGGGAATCAATGAAACAGTTTAGCCCCATCAGCATGAATTCTTCTACTGAATGCCCTGATAAACGGGTAATGGAAGGACTCACGTAAGTAAACTGACAGTTAGTATCAATCATCCAGATTACGTCGGCAGTATTTTCAGCCAGCAGCCGGTATTTCTTTTCACTCTCAGCCACCCGTTCTTCTGCTTCGATAAAATCGGTTACGTCGCGGCTAATACAACTAAGCCCTGCCACCTGTTCCTTTTCATCGCGGATAACATTAGCTTCTATTTCCAAATAATTTGTGCGTCCGTTGAGGTTAAAACTAACTGTTTCTTTTAGTCCGTTTTTTGCGAAAGCCTCCCGATAAAATTTGCTGAATGACCTTTTGAATTTCCCGGAAACCTGATCATCGATTATTTGGTCGCCTGGTTTAATTTCCTTACCAATTTGCTTTTTGTAATCTTCATGAAACTGGCGATTACCGATTAAAAAACGGTATTCCGGATCGATTACCCACACGTGATCTTTGGTATTCTTGTATATATCTTCACAAAGACTGGCGTTTTTTACTGATCGGTATAGCAGGTCAATAACCTGATCTTTGGTTAATTTGCGGAACTTCTCAAGGAATTCGTTAGGTACCATGTGGTAAAAATACTGGTTTTTTTATTAAGCTTAATTAAATGCGTTTCGCTATTCATGGAAAAAGTTATTTCAAATAATGAAAAAGTATTCAGGTTAGCTGGCTTAACATCATTATTGCATCAAGCTAACGATAACACTGCGCTGATCATATTTAGGGTAGCTTTTGGATGGATCATTTTTATTGAGGCCATCGGTGGCATTTTAATTGGCTGGACCGGACGAATTCTGGTTGCCCCCTCCTTTCATTTTACGTTTATCGGGTTCGATTTTTTGCAAGCCTTACAAGGTGAGGTTTTTTACCTGATTTACCTGTTAATGGCTTTATC
>CAZIWJ010000052.1:0-17871 GCA_964542855.1 uncultured Roseivirgaceae bacterium | reverse complement strand
GTTTATCAGTAACTTACGCTACTCTAAATAATAAATAATTAAATAAAAAATAAATAATATTACTCTTTTAAAAGCTCAGCAAAAAAAGGAATTTTAGTAGCTAGTATGACAAATTCAGGACTTACTATTTTCAGGTGTTCAACAGGCTATTTTATTTAATCTCAGGTTAATGGTGCTCTTTACAGCAGCGTGGATGGGAAATAGCCAGAAAGGATATTAACAAAGGTTTTTTAGCCCGGCTAATTATTACTAATTCCCAGGAAAAGCGATAAGGTTTCATCATAAAAATAATCTGCTCACTCGAAGGATAAGGATTATTAGGAGTTAGCTTGCATAGATTAGCCACATTTTTTCTTGTATACCAGCCTTACAAAACTTGTAAAATAATCTGATTTGATTGATAGCGTTCAAAAGTTATAATTAAAGAAATTAAACGCCGTGGGAGCTGACCAAAATAGCGAGTCAATTAGACAAATAGTCAGGGAGGTAAAAGAGAAAAAGAAGGTTTTCCGGTCTTACCTGGCTGACCGTAATGTCTTTGACTACTCGTTCTTCACTCCAGAAAATGAAAAAGAATTACAGGATACCCTTAAAAGCTATTTTTTGCTAGACCAGCAAGAAGTAACCAGAGCCATGGAATTATACCAGTCCATCCGGCAAAGCGAGCATGAGCTGGTTGAACTTTTGAGAAAATCGTGATCAGACTTTATACACCGGCAGAATCAACGAACGGATTGCCCCTCCTGAACAACAGAAAAAAGCGATAACCTCTATTATTGAAATGATCCTGACGGGTAAAAGTGAGCTTTTCCTATCCTGGTTTGAAAGGTCATTGCTTGAGATACCTAAAAAAGCATGGTCAGTAACTGGAGAAATTGTTAGTCCATCATTTTCTAATTACAAGAGTAAAAAAATGTCTCCCAACACAGAAAAAATTTGACTAATTATAATGACCAGGTCGAGCATATTTACCTGTTCTGTTAAAACAATAGCCTCACCCGTTGAAGGGTGAAATCTCTCACCTTGTTTGGGTGTACCCAACTATTCCAGCATTCTATATTCTTGCGCCAGTCTTTCAAACGAAAAGAAGCAAAAAAACACATACCCTATGGACTGGCTATTATTCATCAAAATGATAACAACGGTTTACCTGATCTGGTATCTTTTTAACATTTTAAGGGACCTGCTGTCGGTCAGAAAAGTCAAGCGCCAGGACGAGGTAGAAGAAATCAACCTTGCTGACCTGCTGGATGGCGAAGAAGAAGTTCGAATTCCGGAAGAAGTGAACCGGCCCGCTGAGGAAGAGGATTTCTTTATAGCTGGTAAAACCGGAGAACAACCACCGGATGAAAGGGATAGTCAGGGGAAAAAAAACGAGCTGGACGAGCTACTGGAGACCATGCAAGGCGATCATGACCTGGATGGAATTTCTCACGATCCGGTAGAAGCAGACCTTGAATTCTCTTTTGATGAAATTCTGGCTCAAAGCAGACAGGATGCAGCCAGGCGATACCGTGCTGCCATGGTACCCTAATGAAGATAGTGTAACACAATTCTTAACCATAACATAATTCAGATGAACAATTTAGTTTCTAAAAAAAGCAATCCAGGTCAGGGAAAACGGATAACGGGCACCTTGCTTCTACTGTCAGCAACCGCTACGTCCACGTTAGCCCAGGGAGTGGCAGGGCTGGAATCGGCTTCTACGGAATTGACAACCTATGTCGATCCGGTTGCTAACATGATTCTTATTATCGGGGCATTAGTAGGTTTGATTGGCGGTGTCAGGGTTTACATCAAATGGAATTCGGGCGATCAGGATGTTCAGAAAAGCCTTATGGGTTGGATAGGAGCCTGTCTGTTCCTTGTAACTGTAGGTGTGGTCATCCGGGCTTTTTTCGGGGTCTAACCATGTCGAAGAAAAACTACAATCTGTACAAGGGGTTACAACGGCCCCTTGTATTCAAAATGTTTAAGGGTAAGTTCATTTACATCGGCGTTGGATCTTTATTACTTGGTTTGCTGTCCACTATGGTTGTTTTCTCAACGGTCGGCCTTCTGGCGGGTGCTATTACCGCATTTGTCACCGTAGGGGGTGGACTTACCTATTCGGCATTAATGCAGAGAAAGGGTTTGCACATCAAGGATAAATCATACGGTGTATACATTGTTAAAGCGAAATATAATCGAAGATCATGACAAAAAAGAAGGGGTTCGATCTTCCCTACATTGGAGAAGATCAACACAAATTTGCCACGCAGTACACGCAGAACGGTGATTATTCAGTGGTAATACAGTTTGACAACCCAATCCCGGAATACGCTGCCGATACGGAAGCTTACTATAATTTTCATCAACTATTTTCAGGAATCATAAAAATAGTAGGGTCCGGTCATACGCTCCAAAAGCTGGACGTGATCCTGACTAAAGAGTACAAAGGAGAGGTTTACAAGGATTTCCTCTCTCGAAAATACGTTGAAAACTTCGCTGGCCGGCTATTCAAGCGGGTCAGTACTTACCTGACGGTTACCCGGAATGTAAAAAGGGGCACGTTCTTCGTGGCTTCTGAAAAAGAATTCGAAGATTTTGAGCGTACGGTATCCAAAGTAGTTGATCAATTGAACAGCAAAGGACTTAACGCCAGGACGCTGAAGTTGGATGAGTTGCTGGTATTAAGAAAGCGAATACTGGCGTTTAATTTCAACGAAGAGAAATTCTCTATCAACAACCTGAACTGCCATCCCGACAAAATTCAGCTGGGAGAAAAAGTCATCAAAAACTTTAGCCTGATCGATATCGATGAAATCAACCTTCCCGGTACGGTAAAACCGTATCGCGAACTACAGGATCTGGGTGTGGACTTTCCGGTTGATTTGTTAAGTTTTTTAATAAACGTACCTCATTGTCCCCAGATTATTTACAATCAGGTGATTCAGATTCCTGATCAGCATAAGATACTCGGCAGCCTGCAACGAAAAAAGCAACGTCATCAGTCCATGCCCGATCCAGCCAATGATCTGTCGATCAAAGATATTGAAGCCCTACAGGAAGATGTGGCCCAGAATAATCAGCTGGTAATCTATTCTCATTTTAACGTCTGTTTGCAGTCGTCGAACGAACACATCGAAATGGCTGCAAATTTCCTGGAGAGTGAATTATTTACCGTCGGGATCACACCGGGAAAAAATGCCTATAATCAGCTTGAATTATTTAAAGCCTGTTTTCCGGGTTGCTCGAACGAGCTTAAAGAGTACGATAAATTTCTGTCCACTTCGGAAGCGGTCATCTGTTTATTGTTTAAGGAAAAACTTTCAGGGGATGAAGACAGCAGCTTCCAGCTTTTTTTTTGCGATCGACAAGGGGTACCAGTGAAAATAGATATCAACGACAAGCCTATGGAAACCGGTCGGATCAATAACCGCAATAAGTTCGTGCTCGGGCCTTCCGGTTCGGGTAAATCTTTTTTCGTCAATCACCTGGTCAGGCAGTATATCGCACAAAATACAGATGTAGTGCTGGTAGATACCGGGCACAGTTACTCAGGAATTTGCCATTACTATCAGGGCAAATACATTACTTACGAAGAGAACAGGCCCATAACCATGAACCCTTTTCTGATTACCAGGGAAGAATATAACGAGGAAAAGCGGGAGTTTCTCAAAGCCCTGATTGGTTTGATATGGAAGGGGAACGAAGGAAACCTGTCTCAAATGGAGGACACAGTAATTGCCAACGTGATTGAGCAATACTACCGGGAGCATTTCTCCCCAGAATCAACCATGCATGAATTAAGCTTTAACAGCTTTTATGATTTCTCCATCCATCAAATCCAGCAAATCATGGAGGAGGAAGTTATTCCATTTGATCTGACCAGTTATCGGTTTATTCTGAAAAGATTCTATCGTGGAGGAGCGTTTGAGTCCATATTAAACGAGGATATGGACGCTTCCCTTTTCGATGAAGTATTTATTGTCTTCGAGATTGACGCCATCAAGGAACACAAGGTACTTTTTCCGATTACAACCCTGATCATTATGGATGTATTCCTGCAGAAAATGAGGCATAAGAAAAGCAGGAAGGCACTCATTATCGAGGAGGCCTGGAAAGCCATTGCCTCACCCATGATGGCCAATTATATTCTGTATTTGTATAAAACGGTCCGGAAGTTCTGGGGCGAATGTGCTGTCGTCACCCAGGAACTCGATGATATCATCTCCAACGAGATTGTAAAGGAATCTATTCTTGCCAACTCTGACACTCTCTGCTTACTGGACCAGTCAAAATTTAAAGCTAATTACGATAAGGTTTCCAGGCTCCTCGCCATCACAGAGGTAGAAAAACGGAAGATATTTACAATCAATCAACTGGATAACAAGCAGGGAAGAGGTCGATTTAAGGAAGTGTACATACGAAGGGGAATGACCGGAGAGGTTTACGGGGTAGAAGTATCAATTTATGAATACCTGACCTACACCACTGAGCGAAGTGAGAAAGAGGCTATTAAAGTCTACGTCGAGAAGTGCAACGGACAGTTTATAGAAGGCCTGAACCGATTTGTAGCAGACTTAAAAAAATCCGGGTTATCGCTGGGGGATTTTGTCTCACGAATAAATGAACATCAACGATTAATAGCATAGACATGAAAGCCTTATTTTATTCCATCATCCCGTGCGCCCTGTTTCTTTTCCCTTCTTTCAGCCATTGTCAGCAGATTGTTTTTGATCCGACCACCTTATCCACACTGGTTATCCAGCATCAGCAACAGCAAAGTAAACTCAAAGACATTGCAAAGGAAGAAGGCAAAATTGCGGCTACACAGACTTACATCACGGCTAAGCTAGAGCAGATCAAGAGCATAGAAAAGAAAATGCATGAACGTTTAACCAAGGTGAGTGCCGTGATCAGGAATGCTAAAGATATTGTTTATGCTGCCGATATTTCAAAGGATATCATAAAATATCAGGACGAGATGATTGAACTGGCTAAAGGTCAACCAGCTTTGGTTATTGTCGCCGCCAAAACGGAAAAAGCCCTAATTGAAAGAACAGCTGATCTGTTCCTTTACCTGGCTACCGCAACCAAAGATGGAAAGGTAAATATGCTGGATAATGCCCAGCGGACGGCAATCATCCGACACGTGGTCTCTGAGCTTCGGGTGATGCGGGGATTGGCCTACTCGGTTACGCGCAGGATGCGGGTGGCAGCCCGGGTAGGCGTACTGGACTACATTAATCCCTTTGATGTTTCCATGCTTAACCAGGATGCAGCAATTGTGAAAGACCTGCTTGAACGAAAAAATAAGTAAGTAATGAAAGTTGTTTTTATGATCAGTTTTTTCTTGCAGGCTACCCTTGTGACCGGACAGCAAGTGGTGTTTGACGCCAGAAAGGTTCAGGCCCTGATTAATAATCATGCGGTAACGTGGGCCCAACTAAACGGAATGGTAAATTCAACCGAGACACGCAGAGCATTTAAGGATGAAGTAAATAGTGACCTTAATAAATTATTGCTGATCAGGCAAAAGATTTACAACGCACACAGGAACGTTTCTTCGCTCATCAGGGACGGAAAAAATGTGGCAGAAATGGGTAATATCGTCAGCGAGATAATGGACGATCAGAAGGAGATGGTAGGTATGGTGCGTAATAGCCCGCAGCTTCTGGCCGTAGCCTTAAAGACCCAGGCCAAACTTATCAGCAGGACTGTGGATCTGGGCACTCATGTAGTTAACGCAACCACAGGAGGAAAGGACAACCTGATAAATGAGCGACAACGCATCGAGTTAATCCGTTACGTGATCAGGGAGCTTCGTGCGTTGCGGTGGCTGGTCTTTCATGTCAACCGTCGAATGCGTCTGGCAGCCCGCATTGGGGTGATAGACCTGATAAATCCCTTCAATATCAGAGACTACCAGCGCGACGCCGAAATTGTACGAGAACTCCTAACCAAATAGCAATGAAACCCATATTATTAACTGTGCTCCTTACCCTGATTTCATCAGCTGTAGCCCTGGCGCAGGTGCCCCTACCTGTTCAGGATAACGCAGTCAGGCTCCAGATTGAACGGGAAGTGTTTCATCGCTGGAATAAATTCAATCCAGAATGGTGGTTTATTCTCTTCCATAATAAATACCGTAAAGGCGAGGACCGAAGAAATCAAATCCAACTCATCAAAATGATGGGTGCCCTGAAGTTAAGCGAAAACCAGTCCGAACAGGAACACGAACATGCTGATACGATATCGGTTTACGAACAGGCTTATCTGGCCAATGTTTTGGCAGAAACACACTATCACCTGTACTGGAAAGACGTGTTTGAAGAATTTAACACCCGGTTTTTAAAAGATATGATGGCCTGCCAACAGGCGGGTATGCCTGAGCGGGATCGCCAGGCATTCTACACCGAGCGGCGTATGTTGAATGAGGTGCTGGACATCCTGCGCAAAGGATCGCTCAGCCCCGGGGATCAGAATGAAGGCATGCAGCACCTTCAGGCCGAGTGGGCCAGTTTTCTTTCTGGACTCAACAAAGCCAGGAAAATGTATGCTACCCATCAAAAATTCAGTGAAATACCGCACCCTTTAAAGAAGTATTAAATGGAATTTATCAGTCTGGATGTCCTGGAATTATTACGAGGGCTTTCCAATGCATGGATGGCAAAAGCAGGGGTATTCCTGATCGATGCCCAGGCCCTGTGCGCAATATTTATGCTTATCTACATGGGCCTGCAGGGCTATGGTATGTTATCGGGCGACAAGCAGTTGGAGGTATTGCCCTTACTCCGGCCGTTTGCCCTTGCGATGGTGCTGTTTTTCTGGCAGGATTTTGTTGACCTGATGGGGGTACCCGGTGCCCTGATTGCTGATCACGCGGAATCCTCGTTCGAGAAAGAGTTGGCTGTCGTTGATGCCTTGCAGCAGGAACGCAGCCGGAAGATGGCCCAAATTGCCAACAAGATGTTTGAAGATGCAGCCGAACTGGAAGAATTTGATACCAGTAACGATGATGGGTTTTTCTCCCAGCTGGGCGTGGATTTTGGGGCCATTTTTGACCAGATCAAAGGGTACTACGTTATAATCACTTCTAAAATCCGGTGGGTGTTAATGGAAATCCTGGAGTTCATCGTTGTTGGCTTTTTTAAGGCGTGTAGCTATCTTATTTTCTTTCTCCAAACCCTGTTCACTACGATACTGGCTACTCTCGGACCGTTCGCCTTTGCTTTCTCAGTTCTCCCTGCTTTTCGGGATTCTTACGTAACCTGGATTGCACGATTTATTTCAGTTACTCTTTACAGCGGAATAGCATTCGTGATCATGGACCTGTCGATGACCTTCATAAATTTCGGACTGCAAAAAGAGCTGGTAGTTATTGACGAGGCGTTAAAAAACGAAGCGTTGTTTTTTACCTACATCTCGGGTAATAATGCCGGGGCTTACTACTACCTGGTTCCAACGCTGGTGGGCAGCGCAGCAATGCTAACCGTGCCCGTGATCTCAACCTGGATGATTAATACATCCGGGGTTGGCCACGCAGTCAGTACCACCATGAAAGCCGGGGCTAAAGAAGTTGCTGGATTTATTAAAGCCTGACCTTGATTATTGAAACCATGTTAATAAAAACAATTGAACAAAAGTATAAGCTGGTTTTCATTATCAGCATCTTATCGTTTATCAGTGCCGTTGCCATTGTTGTGGTTGGGCTGCTGCTGGCTTTTAACTATGCCTCGCAAAGTCGGAAAAATGTTTATGTGCTCGATAACGGGATTCCTGTTTTAGTTCGGCAGACGGACAACGACGTCAACCGCCTGGTGGAGTACCAAAGCCATGTGGATATGTTTCACAGGTTTTTCTTTTCCCTCCCGCCTGATGATGAGTATATGAAAGCCAACATTCAGAAAGCGATGTACCTCATCGATGAATCGGGGGCGACCGAGTACAATAACCTGCTGGAAAAAGGATATTACAATTCTATCCTTGCCTCTTCTTCTGTCTTATCCATCAAAACAGATTCGGTCGAAGTAGACCTGGTAAACAAAACGTTTACCTACTTTGGTAAACAGCGGATCGAACGGGAAACCCGTGTGTTAACCCGCCAGCTGGTTACAACAGGTAGCTTTAAGGACATCCCCCGGTCACATCATAATCCCCATGGCGTGCTGATCACCGAATGGAAAACCATATTGAACCGGGACATCAAAAATAAGATCAAAAGACAGTTCTGATGATGCGTATACCTCCACAATCTTTAAAAGCGCAGGCGCAGAAAGGCGTTTCCAGGTTTATTTCCAGGCACCCTAAGATAGTAATTGCGGGCATGATAGCTATTGTTTTGGCAGGAACAATAAAGCTGCTCTTAGACCGCAGTTATGTACGGCAGACAGAACCGATATCCTACCAGCTGTTCAACGCTGTAAACGACTCAACTCTCCTTCCAGGAGAGGGGGCGGGGGCGGTATACTCCTTTTCTGATGTGTTGGATCCCATCAATGCCTATCAGCGTGCCCTGGATTTAAAAGAAGAAACGGACTCCCTGTTTAGAAAAGCATCGCTCAACCAGGCCGATTCCATCCGGCTCTACGAAATCAACAAAGAATTTAACCAATTGCTCAAGCAGTATCACAAACCATTTAATCAATAACTTATGAAAGGTATCCGATGGACGGCACCCAAATACGTGCTACCACTAATTGCTTTGCCCTTTCTGGTTGGTATAAATTTCCTGGTCAGGGACATGTTTGCCAGCGATATTAAAGACCAATCCGTAGTCGAAGAGGTAAAAGGGCTGAATATTAACCTTCCGCAAGCCAGTTCCCGGGAGAAGGATATTAATACGAAATTCGAAACGTTCCAGGAGCATTTTAAGACGCTTAAAGATTACTCCGGGGTTAAAAACATTGGAGAGGAAAAAGAACGGGTCGTTCCGGATGAGTCCAGGTATACAGCCAGTGAGCAACAGGCTATCGATTCTGCTAACTATTCTCCGGTCAGGGAAGACCCGGTATCACCGGTGACTGCACCTGAAGAGGTCAATAAAAAACAACTCGCTGAACTGAAGCGGATAATTAATGAAACTTCTACGCAAAACCATCAAGTTGGTAAACCTGACCGGGTGAAAAAAGCCATACCCCCCTCTCCTACCCGACAGCAAGTTGTAAAACGGGAAACCGAAGAAGAAAAAGAAATGCGTCTTTTTCGGGAGCAACTGGCCTTGCTCGATAGTGTAACCAAAACACCAGAACAGCGAGCAGCCGAACAGCGCAAAAAACTGCTCGAGGAACAGCAGCGACAGCAAACACTCCGGGAACAGGCTAGAAAAGCGGCTGAAGTAAATGTTGTGAAGGCAACCCGAACTAATGCCGCCTACTTTAATACTTTTTCAAGCCGGGAAAGAGATCAGTTTATTAAAGCAATTATCGATGAAAACATCAAGGTCGTAGAAGGATCACGCATAAGGATACGGATCATAGACGACATTGTCGTTGCCGGTAACGTGATGGAAAAAGGAACTTACCTTTACGGTATAGTCAGCGGATTTAAACAGCAGCGACTGCATATCTCAGTCTCTTCCATCGTGATGGGTGATGAAATCAAACCTGTTAATCTCACGCTATACGATAACGATGGTATGAAAGGGCTATACATCCCCAGAAGTGAATTTGTTGAATTCTCCAAACAACTTGCATCCGATGTGTCATCGGGCGGAAGCACTATTTCCATCGATGATAATACCCCGAACACACTCAATGAATTTTTCTACGGCATGGCCAACACCGGGATGAGAACCAGCACCCGGACAGCAAGCCGGGCTGCCAGGAAAAATAAGGCTTTTCTAAAATATAATACAATTGTTTACCTGGTCAATCCCGATGAACTATGAACCACCTTTGGACTATATTACCCCTTCTTTTATTCAAACTCCCGGTATTAGCTCAACAGCTACCCGTAGTTAAAGTAAATAAAGACGTATCTACTCACTTCATTTTATCTGAACCCATATCATTTGCTGATATCAGTACGGAGAAGGTTGCCGGTGATTTACCAAAAGATAACATATTCCGGATCAAGCCTAAAAAGAAAGGGAGCGAACAGGACCCTTTCCAGGGCATCGTAACTATCGTGGCAGAAAAGTATATGGTGCAATATGAAATGCACTACACTTCAGCTAAAGATGCCCACAAACTGGTGACACTTACTTCCTCGCAAGGAACAGCGCTGAAAGATAATGAAGTGACCCTCTCTACGAGCGAGATGAAAGCGTTTTGTCTTCAAATACTCGACAGGAAGCGGTCATACCATGCAGTAAAATCTTACGATAACCAGATTACAGCACGTCTGAATAACATCTACACCCGGGGGGATTACTTCTTCATGGATGTCACGTTTAAAAATCACAGCAATATCAAATACGATATTGATCAGATGCGATATAAAATCGAAGACAAAAAGGTGGGTAGGTACACCAACGCACAGGATGTGGAACTGCAAACCGTATTTAAGCTGTACGATACCCCCGAATTCAAAAGAACCCACCGGAATGTCCTGGTCTTTAGAAAATTCACTTTCCCTAACGACAAGGTTTTTACTATTGAAATGGCAGAAG
This sequence comes from uncultured Roseivirgaceae bacterium, assembly GCA_964542855.1. Classification (GTDB taxonomy): domain Bacteria; phylum Bacteroidota; class Bacteroidia; order Cytophagales; family Cyclobacteriaceae; genus CAZIWJ01. Next base: position 7,274 of record CAZIWJ010000052.1, on the reverse strand, counting down.
AACAGATTTCCGGCAGAAGGATCGTGCTGGAAATTGACTTCAACGATATTCTTTACGCAGACACGATATGATTTCAAGACTACCGCTTATCCTTGTTTTATTTGCCGTTACATCTGCACACGGACAAAAAGGTTATCGTTACCTGGATGTGGCAGCTGGTATCTTTACCGACAGCTACCAGGCCATGGAGCTTTCTTACGAATGGCAGGGCAGGAATTACAAGGGAAATGAAATACTACTCGAGCTCTTTCGCACCCGTATCGAAATAACCAGGATTGATTCATTTTATCAAACCACTGAAGCCGTACCTGTTATCCCGACCGGAGAGAACAGCAAAGAACGGTTGATTGACAGGGAATACCGGGATAACCTGCCCGGCTTTTTCATTGACTCTGTCCGCACCCTGGATTCTACATTGGTCACCCGTGAACGGACCGTCACAAGGGAGCACAGAAGTTTTCTGATTGGTTACGTCCATAAGCCCCTTTTATTCAGGTCCCGTAATATGTTTATGAATTTACGGCTGGGTGGTACGGTAGGAACTAACGAGTCAGCGCTGATTCTTGGCCTTTCCATCGGATCGGAACTCGGTTTTGTGAGCCGCTCCGGTGTGGTGATCCTGTTTAGACCCAAAGGTATATTCGTTGCCTTCGATCGTAAACCCTTTCGGTTCGGAGTCAATGCCGGAATAAAAATCCCTCTTGTCAAAGAATAAATCCCAACATTTACTTACCCGATCATAGCCATGGAAGAAAATAAAGAACTTAAAAGCCTGTATACTTTTCTGCAGTCATTGATATATGCCTTTGTATTAATTGATATCACTCTCTTCGTCTTATTGCCTAAAGTAATTCATGCTGTACCGCAAGCAGGAATCGAAGTGATTAAGAGGATTTCCATTTTGCCGTTATTCAGCGATGTGCTGGTTAGCAAAATGTGGATACTCTTTTTTATTGCCATGGTCAGTATAGGTACCAAAGCCAAAAAAGATATTGACCTTAATGTAAAGAAGAAGATTTTCTTTCCCCTTTTATTAGGACTTTTTCTCCTGCTGTTTTCTGTTTTCCTGTTCAACTACCGCTCCGGCCTGATGCTTTATCAACTGGATGTTGCAGGCAAGTCCGCAACCATATCGCTAGAGGAATTATGGTACATCACCTTTGTGCTGTTCGGATCCATACTGGTACATACCTCGCTGGATAACATTTCCAAGTTGATTAAAGCTAACCTGATGAGCGATCGATTCAACCTGGAAAACGAATCTTTTGATCAACAAAGGAAAAAGGTGTCAACTCCCTACTCCGTTAACTTACCAATCCGTTTTTATTATAAGAAAAAGTTGCGTCAGGGATGGATGAATATTGTTAATCCATTTCGGGGAACGATGGTTATTGGAACCCCGGGATCTGGAAAAACCTTTTCGGTTATCATCCCTTTCATCAAACAGTTAACCGGTAAAGGATTCTCCACCGTTGTTTACGACTTCAAATATCCTGATCTTGGCAAGCTTACTTATTACCACTACCTCATCAGTAAACAGAAAGGCCTGCTGTCCGAAAATCACAGGTTCAACGTAATCAACCTGAATGATGTAGAACACAGCAGAAGAATTAATCCTTTACACCCCGATTACATTACTTCCCTGGCCGATGCTACCGAAACGGCTGAAGCCCTGATCAAATCGTTGAAGAAATCAGAAGGTAACGGTTCGGACCAGTTTTTTACCCAATCGGCCATCAATATGCTGGCTGCTACGATCTACTTTTTTGCTTCCTACCAAAAAGGCAGGTACAGTTCTTTTCCCCATGTGCTTGCTTTTCTCAACCAGCCGTACCACGATATCTTTAATGTATTACTCAGCAACGAAGAAATTCGTAGCCTGCTTAATCCATTTTACAATGCCTACACCAACGAAGCTTATGAGCAGTTGGAAGGGCAGCTGGGCACATTGAAAATTAACGTATCAAGATTAGCGACCAAGGAAACATTCTGGGTATTTTCAGGGCATGATTTTAATCTTAAGGTAAGCGATTTAAAAGCCCCCTCTTCCCTCCTGCTCGCTAACGACAGCAATACCCAGGAAATTAACAGTGCGTGCTATAGCCTGGTAATTAACCGGTTACTAAAACTCATCAACCAGAAAGATAAAGTGACCGGGAAAACCAATAATCCTGTAGCGCTGATCATTGATGAGGTACCAACCCTTTACCTGCATAAAATAGAAAACCTGATTGCCACTGCGAGGAGCAATAAGGTAGCTGTGCTTCTTGGACTACAGGAACTCCCCCAGTTTAAACAGCAGTATGGAAAAGATGCTGCGGAAACCATTTGTTCGGTAATTGCCAACGTAATCACGGGTAGCGTCAGGGACAAACACACCCTGGATTGGCTGGAAAAACTATTTGGTAGGATTCACCAGATAAAGAAAGGAGTCAACATCGACCGAAACCGCACATCCATCAATCTGAATGAGCAGCTCGACTTTGTTATTCCTGCCAGTAAGATTGCCAAACTGGAACAGGGGCAGCTTGCTGCTACCATAGCCCAGGAAGCGCATAACCGGCCGCAGGCCAACCAGAACTTTTCTCTTTATAACTGCGAGGTATATGTTCATCTCGGTAAGCAGCTAAAAGAAGAAGCCAGATACCCGGGCCTTCCCAAGGTCTATGACTTTAAAGGAGAAAAAGAGCACGTACTGAAATTAAACATGCGCAAGATTAATCAGGAAGTACAGCAGGTAATCGAGGCTTTCGCCGTCAAGAGCTAGCTAAATCATTAAGCCATCAATTCATCCTTATTATCCATTCTTATGAAAACAGAAGAAAATACACCTCCTGTCAATAAACCAGTGCAGGTGGGTATCAGCAAAAAAGATATCGAGGCCATAAGCCGCGATGAAATTAATTCGCTACTAGCCGGTAGAACCTCTGAATTAAGAAAATTTACCCTTAACAACGAACAGGTTCTAGGCAAGCTTAGATTACACACCGACGCCGGTAATAATCTAAGCTTCAAGGTTATTCCCAAAGCCGAACAGGTGATCTTTCCAAAGGAACTGTCCGACGAAAAGGTTAGGGAATTAAAAGCAGGGAAAAGTGTCGTTAATGCTGTGGGTAAGCCCGAGCCCTATCTGTATAAGCTTGATCATGAGCTTAACCAGGTGCTGGCTACCCAGGTTTCCAGTATCAGGATACCCGACAGGATTAATAACATACCGATCAACGCTGAAGATAAAGTCAGGCTCGCCAACGGTCGATCCATTATGTTGAAAAATGAAAACGGGGAGGCATCACAGTATAAACTGGACATCAGCAAGCTCGACGGGCTGGACGTTCAACCACTAAAAATAACTAACGATAAAACGTTAGGTACTTCTCGTTCCAGTGAGGTCAGAGAAACGGCAAAAGTAGAAAAAAATAATTTTCAACGGGGAGAAGGTATTCCTGACCTGCAAGCGAAAACAATCAAAAAAGAACGCACTCCGGATTTCTCGCCAGGTGACGGGGTAGCGCAAGGTTCAGGGGTCAACAACGCAGCAACCAAAGCCGATGCAAAACCGGGTCAAACGAGGGAGCAGGCAAATCAACGTCCCATCAGTGATCTCGGTAAAGCCAGAGAAGATAGAAGTACTCAAAATCAGCAAGTAAAAACCGATGTGCCAAATCAAACTGGCAAGGCAGCCCGAGAGAACAGGGAATACAAAGAATTTCAGCAACAAGCATTTGAAAAGGCAAACCCAAAAGAAGAAACAAAACAGGCTGCCATAAAAAAGAGAGGGAAAGAAATTGAACAGGAACAAACCATGCCTTACGGGGCTGACCAGGCACGATACGGTCGTTCAGTAGCGGCAGCCATAAAATCCAAAATCAAATCCGGCCTTGCAGCAGGAACCATTGGCCTGGTTGTCGATGAAACAGTTCAGCAGGTCAAAATCTACCGGGCAAAAAATAGGGAAAAGTTCCTGGGTGAAATTGATAAGCTGAATGCCCCTAAAGCAGAAAATTCCAGCAAACAGTCTAAAGGGAAAAGTTTTTTAGGCGGGGATAATACCAGCCAAAAAGAAAGTGAAGCGAAGGCCCCTCGAGTAGCAGTAACGGAAAAGAAAAACCAGCAACGCCCTAAACTAAGACGATGATGAGCGATCAATTTGAGTTTTTCAAACACTCCATTCCTATTTCACAGGTAGCTGAATCACTAGGGTATACCTTTAATAAAAAAAAGGGAAAAGGTCGTTACAAGGAATACACTCATCCTGACCAGCCTAATATTATTATCTCCCAACACCATCAATACCAACTGTATTTTACACGAAATGATGATCGGGATAAGGGAAGCGTAATCGACTTTGTTAAAAACAGGCTGCATATGTTCAATGTCAGTAATAACAATCCGTACGATGGAGTAAACAAAGTACTGTCTTCGCTGTCTGCTGTTCCTTACGTTGCCCCACCCCAACAGGCTAAAGAGCCCGTGAGAAATAAAGGGTTTTCAATGGATGACTACCACATCAGGAAACCAGATGCTCATGACTTACGATACCTGACTTCAAACAGGAAAATTTCTCCCAGGGTTTTGAGTGATTTTCTTACTCAAATTTACCTGGTCAAAAAGAAAGACATTAAAGGAAAGAAGCCATTCTGGAATATTGGTTTTCCAATGACTAATCCAATCAGCAGAGAAATCAAAGGGTTCGAACTAGTCAATTATAACTGGAAACAGATCACTGCCGGTACTGATAAACAGCGAGCGGCCTGGATTTCAGAGCAATCTGATTTCCCACGGAACATCGTTTTTGGAGAAAGTGCCATTGACCTGATTAGTTTTCACCAGTTACATGGCCACCAGATCCCGAGCCCGGTTTACGTGAGTACAGGAGGGCAGTTTAGTGCAAACCAGGTTCTGGGCGTGGTAAAAGCTTATCCCAACGCAAAGCTGCATAGTGCTTTCGACAACGACCTGCACGGACATCTTTATGATATCCGCCTGGCCGCGGTGGTTTACCAAATGAAACTTGGTGTCGAACGTAAGGAAGGCCAGATCAGGTTCTCCTTCGGGTCCAGGCAGTTCAGTATGCCGGAGGATCAGGTTAGCCTGGCTAATTTCAGGAAACTTGCAAACTGGAAAAGGCCACTTATTTCCCACAAATCAAAAACAGGTGATTTTAATGATGACCTTAAAGAAACGAAGGCCAATAAAAAGTCAACCCTTACTCCATGAAACGCTACGTATTAAAACCTTGCTGGTGGTACGCTTTAGGAAAATGCATCAAAGCGATCATCTTAATCCTGTTGATTGGAAGCTTATTGACTTTAGGAATGATTAGTTTTCCGGTATATGCTCCCATTTTTAAGTATGGATACCTGATCCTGTTATTACCTCTGTTTTCTGGCTTGTACCTTTTTGCTTTTTGGCGTAGTGTCTCCTACGAGATTACAAGAGAACAGATAAAATTTAAAAGAGGGGTGTTCAACCTAAAAGAGGATTACCTGGAAATTTACAGGATAAAAGACTTGCAAAGCAGCCAGTCCTTTTTCATGAGGATGTTCAGCCTAATGACCCTCCGGATTGAGAGTAGTGATAAATCACATCCGATTTTTGAATTCTGCGGCATACCCAGATCAAACCTGGCCGACCAGCTAAGTGCTCTAGTCAAAAAAGCCAGGTCAGAAAACCGGGTTTACGAAGTGGATTAAGATGTGAGGAGCATAACCTGTATTTATGCCAATTCATGTATTGCTGTCAGATCCCGATTAGCCAACAAATGAATTTGAATAAAAAGCGAAAAAAGCGAAAGGTTAGAAATGCTATAGTAACAAAGAAAAGGAATAGAATTATGGTGCTTAAATGATACGGATCTCCACTGGTTAATACGTAGTTAAAAAAATGAAAACGTACGATGACCAGAATGAAGCCAATAAAAAATGCTTTTACGATGAATTTCATAGGGTATTAGTTTATAAACGTTGATAGCAGGTTCAGTATATCATCCATGTTCATTTGTTCGACCATTTGATCATACTGCCTGGTAAATTCTTCGATGTCAATGTCCTTTAATTTTCGACCAGTTCTTTCTTCTATACCAAAACCAGTAACATCGTTAATTATGCGGTTGAATTTTTCCAGTTCGTTCAGAATTTCTTCCTCTTTACCAGCTAGTTTCATATGCTGCCATTTATTTTCAAGGAGCGAAAAGAGTTCTGCATACAGGATACTGAACCTGGGATCAAGTTCCTGGCGAATCCCGAAATCATCATCTACCAATTCGTACAAATCACGCTGATAATTAATGACCGTTATGAAGTCTTCCGGCGTAATTTTACCATCATTCGTAACTTTGTTGGCAATTGCCTTTATGGCTCCTAACCTTCCTGATTCGGTGCTGAGCTGTGTTCTTATCTCCTGGTTAATAACAGTTATGGGATTTTGTGCCTGTAACGATGTTGAAGCAATAAAACACACTATCGTTATTAAGACGATTTTCATTCTATATTATGTTAGGTCAGGAATCGGGGCCACGGCAGATCTGCCAGACCAATGGATAAAGCCAATTGAATATACAAAAAAAAGTGACGTGTAGTCGTTTTATAATTACTGTCTTTTAAAAGGGCTCTTTATCTAAATGTAAAAAATGAAGAGATGATCAGTATTTTATTTCTTTCTGTTTCTATGCGAAAATTTACTTAAGGACTAAGAGCAGAATTAACCACATTTCAATCTGGGCTTTAAAACAGCAAGATGTGTTTCCGGGACCCAGAAAATTGTTCTTGTGCGCATAGTCTAACAGCACTTTCCGGTAAATTTTGTTTTGGTAAGTAATCGTTAAACCAATGAGTAAAAAGAATTCAGGGAGAGGCAGAAAGCCCCTACCTCATTCCCATCAGTTAAATAAGGAAATCAAGATCAGGTTCAAGGAAGCGGATTATCAACAGCTAAAAAGAAAAGCCGAAATAAGCGGGATGGAGCTTAGACCCTTTCTTCGTCATCTTATTTTGGAAAAGCATAAAGAGAAGAAACTAATGGTTAATCCTGATCAGTTTTATGATGAGCTGGCAACGATTGGACTTTTGAGATCTCAGGTTGGCACTGCTATTAACCAGTCACTAAAAAAAATAAACACACAGGTACGCTGTGAGGGGGTTGTAGATCGGGAACTACTGATGATTTTTCTTGATCAACTGGAAAGCTGGACTAAAACAGAGAAAAAACTGAACAATACCCTTCGGGCTCTCTACCGCTTTCTTACCGATTAATATTTAAAGCACCGGTGTTTCTCT
>CAZIWJ010000051.1:0-17923 GCA_964542855.1 uncultured Roseivirgaceae bacterium | reverse complement strand
CCCGAACCTTCGGTATCTTCACAAAGTGGGGCAGGGGCCTGGTCGTTGGCGTTGGGTTGAGGGTTTACAGTATAATTAACTATGGCCGTATTCGTACATACGCCATTAGAAACCACCACGAAGAAGTCATCAGCATTAGCTACAGTTACGTTGGTCGGATCAGCCACGGGGGTTGTTAGCCCGGCATCTTCGTACCAGGTAAAAGTTAATCCAGCATCGCCATTGATGCTGCTTTCCAGCGTAGTGAGATCCTGGCTTGAAGTACCTGAGCTAAAATTATCTTCACAAACAGCCGGATTTTGATCGTTTAAAACCAATTGAGGCTGTACCTCAACAACTACAGCCACTGAATCGGTACATCCAGTTCCGTCGGTAACTTTGAGTTGCAGGTTATAAGTGTCATCCACCGCAGTATTAAAGGTGGGATCTTCAATTGTGGTATCATCGAGCGGAGCGGTATCACCGGACCATTCGTATATTAATCCACCACTCCCCCCCGTGATGGTGGCATCAATCAACTGACTGTCATTTACACACACTTCAGCAGGATTAGGGTTTACCGATGGCACAGGACGATCCGTATCGTCACCTACGGTAATGGGATCGCTATCGGTGGTACATCCGCTGCCGTCGCGAACAGTTATGGTATAATCGCCATCGGCCAAACTAGAAAATACCGGGCTGGATTGGAAAGGGCCTCCATCGAGTGAATAGTCGTAGCCGTCTGAATCATTTCCTCCGGTAACTGCTCCGGTCATATCTATTTCCCCATTAAAAGGAGCAATACAGGCAGTGTTTGGAGAAGATACACCTGATATATCGAAAGTAATTTCGGTAGGTGTACTTACTGGTATAGGAATTGTTCTTTCAGAAGCAGCACAACTGCCGTCGTTTGGAGAAATAAACAACTGATAGTTGTTAGGGGCAACATTTGTAAAGGTTATAGAGTCGTCGTTGTAGGTGGTAGGAAAGAAAAATCCAAAGGGACTTGACCTTACTAACGTAGCAGAAAATTCACTTGAGTTAAATCCAGGGCCCAAAAAGATCTTAACTACTCCATCATTGGGAGGAGAAGGAAAACAACCGCCATCAATATAGGTGCTATCTATTGTAGGTTGAGCAGGACATTGTGCTTTTGCTGTGTTCGAAAAAACTATTACGATGAAAGCAATAGCCAGGAGAATCAACCTGCCCGTTCGTTTTTCGAGTTTTTTTACTACGTTAGCTAATAGAAGCTTGTTCATAAGGTATTCCACCAGGGTGAATTTTATCCAACTTCAAGTGCAACCCCTGGAATCCGATGTATGATTTACTTGTCATCATGGTTTCCAGTAGCTTCTGCATGCATTTCCAAATCATCTCTTTCCTGGTTTCAAGTTTCCTAACCACCACGATATCACGTATTTCTGGTGGTTTACTGAAAGTAAAGAGCTGTGAAGTGTCTACAGTGAGCGTTTATCGGTTACTTTTATCTATTAGCTAATTAAGTTCCAATTGTAAACAGTATGATTTCAAAATCGGGTAAAACACTACATAGTACCATTTTCCAATTAATCAGTACCAATTTGAAACACGAAACCCTGGTTAGCAGGTATTTATGATAATGAACAGTTCAAAATCAGCAGGATAGGAAGATTCCAAAATATAGACAAAAAAATAAGGGCGCTGTAAACGCCCTTGAATAAGATTAATACAGGTAGGTGCTTGGTCACTACTTACACGAACCAACTGCCAAACGCATACCCGGAAAGAAAAAGCTAAATTTAAAAAACCGTTCAGGAAGCTTGTATCTGTTCCACGGCTTTACTGATTTTCTCAGTTAGTTCTATGAACTCGTTTTTGCTTAGTTCCAGCTTGGGTTTGCCGAAGTTAATATCGTTTACCTCGTTTACCGGAATCAGGTGAATATGAGCGTGAGGAACTTCGAGGCCAACTACTGCTATTCCCACCCTTTCGCAGGGAACTACTTTATCCAGTGCCTTTGCTACTAGCCTGGAAAAGGAATGTAGGGCCTGGTATTGATCTTCTTCCAGATTGAAAATATAATCCACTTCGGTTTTAGGTACAACCAGGGTATGCCCCAGGGCAATCGGGTTAATGTCGAGAAAAGCAATGTGGTGCTTGTCTTCTGCAACAATGTAACCCGGAATATCCCGGTTAATGATCTTAGTAAAAATGCTTGCCATAAGAAATAAACCCGTTATGAAGTAAATCGCCTTGTGCTGGATACTTACCCATTTTTTAAATTGAAATATGTTCAAAAATAGAAAAACTTACGGGTAATGGAATAATTAAAGGTTGATATCAACAATTTCAAACCTGATTTCTCCGGCAGGGGCCTTTACCGTGGCAATTTCTCCTTTTTTCTTTCCAAGCAGCCCTTTACCGATGGGCGACTTTACCGATATTTTGTTTTCTTTTAAGTCTGCCTCTTCTTCAGCTACCAGCATGTATTCAATTTCCGCCCCGTTAGCCTGGTTTTTTATTTTTACTTTAGATAGGATCGATACCTGGGAAGTGTCCAGTTCGCTCTCTTTAATAATTGCTGCATTACCGATAACATTTTCCAGCTTGGAGATTTTCAACTCGAGCATTCCCTGGGCATCTTTTGCTGCGTCGTACTCTGCATTTTCACTTAAGTCGCCCTTGTCGCGGGCTTCTGCAATTTGCTTTGCAATATCGGTTCGCCCTTTTGTTTTCAGTTCATTGAGTTCTGCCTTGAGCTTATCGAGCCCTTCTTTGGTATAATATGACTTTGCCATAGTAGTTTCGTTTTGATAATAAAAAAGTAGAGCACCAGATGGTGCTGTTTATTATTCAATTATTAAATTTTGCTTTTGTACGGGGCCTGTAAATAGCACAAGCGTGCTTCGGCTTTTAAAACGGTAATTACAAAATTACAACATTTGTACTGTTCTGCAATATAGGCCTACAGGGTTATTTATGCTGATTTAGAGGCTGCCCTACATAATTTTCGGGTCGTAAGGCTGCCAACTGGCTTTTAACTGCATCACTCACATTGAGCTGGTTAATAAATTCTTTCAGTGATTGTTCAGTAATGGGCTGGTTGTTCCGGGTAAGATTTTTTAATAGTTCATAGGGTTTTTCGTAACCTTCTTTTCTGAGGATGGTTTGAATGGCCTCGGCCAAAACTGCCCAGTTTTTATTGAGATCGTATTGAATCTGATCGGGGGATACTACCAGTTTGCTTAGCCCTTTTTTAAGGGAATTCAGGGCCAGAAGCGAATGAGCTACCGGAACCCCGATATTTCTTAAAACGGTAGAATCGGTCAGATCACGCTGCAGCCGCGAAACGGGTAATTTTTCTGCCAGGAAGCCAAAAGTAGCATTGGCCATTCCCAGGTTACCTTCAGCGTTTTCAAAATCAATCGGGTTCACTTTATGCGGCATCGCCGAGGAACCAACTTCTCCTGCTTTAATTTTCTGCTGAAAATATCCGATGGAAATATACTGCCACACGTCGCGGGCAAAGTCGGTAAATATGGTATTAATTCTTCGCAGGGCATCAAAAAGTGCCGCAAGGTTATCGTAGTGTTCAATTTGGGTAGTGGGGTGAGAGCGGGTAAGCCCCAGCGAATCCACAAATTGGTCGGCAAAGGCATACCAGTCATGATCGGGGTACGCTACCACGTGAGCGTTAAAGTTTCCGGTAGCCCCTCCAAACTTGGCACTGAAGGGTACCTGTTCCAGTAAAATAAGCTGCTTGCGCACCCTTTCGGCAAATACTTCCCATTCCTTTCCCAGGCGGGTAGGTGATGCAGCCTGCCCGTGCGTACGGGCCAGCATGGAAATATCTTTCCAGGTTATGGACTGCTGTATAATTAAGTTCAGGACTTCCTTTAAGCGGGGGAGGTAAATTTCGTGTAAAGCTTCTTTCAGCAGTAGTGGGATAGCCGTATTATTAATATCCTGCGATGTAAGTCCAAAATGAATAAATTCTACGTATTTACCCAGGCTATCATGATCGGTAAAATGTTCTTTGATAAAATATTCTACCGCTTTTACATCGTGGTTGGTGATGCGCTCGGTTGCCTTAATTTGTTCGGCTTGCTGAAGCGTGAAGTGTTCGTACAGCTTATTCAGCGAAGTATATTCATCTGGATTGAGTTTGTTTAGCGGGGCAATTCCTTGCTTACATAAAGCCTGAAAGTAACGCACTTCCACCATAACCCGGTACCGGATTAAGCCATATTCAGAAAAAAATGGACTGAGGTCAGCCAGTTGATTACGATATCGCCCGTCGATAGGAGAAATGGCTGTAAGGGATGTAAGCTCCATGCTGTAAATCAGGGTTGATGTTAAATAACAAAAGTAGGATAAAAGCCTGATTTTCTAAGGATGTACCAAATGAAATGGTATTTGTTCTCTTTCTCCTCCGGATTCTGATATTATTACATAAATGATAACTAACACAACAAACCGGTTAAAACAACTGTATTACAACATATTACAGCCACTTCAGGTAATTAAGTTGTGTTTACAGTAAAGAAGCTTAATGGATATGATGCCATTTAACAGGAATAACAAGTGTAAAAAAATACCATGCCTTTTCAATTTTCAGGCTGTTGCGGTTCTTCTTTTACTAATTTTCTTACTGCTTAATACATATAAATCTCAGGCTCAGGGGAATAAGGAACTGGCAAAGCAACTGATCGAAATTGCAAATGAAGCCTATTATGAACTCCAGGCAATAGAAGTTGCCAAAGAACAGTACGTGGCTGCTGCCCAGGCTGATCCTGAAAATATTGAAGCTAATTTTATGTCCGGTAAAACCATCATGGAAACGGTAAATAAGGGGGAGGCTGTACCTTATTTTCTTGCTGTTAATGAACTGGATCCTAATTACCGCTTCGATATTACATATCTGATTGCTCGGGCTTACCAGTACAATTACGAGTTCAATAAGGCAATAGATTTTTACAACAAGTATAAAGAAAAAATAAGCCGGAACCCCAACTATCGTGGCAAGGATAAAGTGGTTTCCTCCGTAGTAGACCGGCGCATATACGAAAGCAACAACGGAAAAGAGTACACCGAAAACCCAACCGGTTACACCATTGTTAACGTCGGAAGTCAGATTAATTCCAACTATCCCGATTACGCTCCGGTGTTGAACGAAGACGAAACCATGATGATTTTTACTTCGCGCAGAAGGGAAGGAAATTCGAATGAAGATGTGTACGATGACAACTTTCCGTTCGAGGAAATTTACATCTCTCGAAAGGAAGGAGAAAAATGGTCGAGGGCTGAAAACATTGGTGAAACGGTAAATACCCTTTACTTCGAATCGAACCTGGCCCTTTCTGCCGAAGGCGACCAGCTTTACATATATCGCGATGAAAGTAGCGGCGACATTTACGTATCGGAAAACGTGGGGGATACCGCCTGGTCGGTTCCTGAACCAATCAGTCGGTCTATTAATTCCAGTTTTTCCGAATCTTCGGTTTCTATTTCTCCCGACGGGCAATATCTCTATTTCGCCAGCGACCGTCCCGGGGGAAAGGGAGGAATCGATATTTACCGTTGCAAGAAAGACCGGAAAGGGAACTGGGGAAAAGTGGAAAACCTGGGTGATGTAATTAACACCCCTTACGACGAAGATGGACCGTTTATTGATTACGACGGTAAAACCCTTTATTTCTCCAGCCGGGGAGGAAAAGGAATGGGTGGTTACGACATTTTTAAGTCGGAATACGATTCGGTAAGCAGTACCTGGTCGAAACCGGAAAACCTGGGAGCCCCAATCAATACGCCCGACGACGATGTATATTTTGTGAGTACCAAAAACGGTAAACGCGGGTACTACGCCTCGGTTCGGGGTGACGGAAAGGGGTACCTGGATATTTACATGGTAGAAATCCCTGACCTGAGTGAAAATACCAATCAGGTAGCTTCGCGCAACAACAAGATGAAAAGTGAAGGGAAAGGCGGGGTGAACCGAGACATGGAAAATGTTGAAAACAGCAATAATACCTCCGCCAGTGCCAGCAACGAAGTTTTACCGGTTCAATTGTTTCTGAAAGTAGAAGATAAAGATAGCGAAGAGCCACTGGATGCTGAGGTGAAAATGGTCGACGAAAGCAAAAATGTGGTAACCCCGAAAAAGATTGGAACGGGTATTTACCGGCTTTCTGTAGCTAATGAAAAAGATAAGCTGTACACCCTCGAAATTAACCGTCCGGGTTATGTGTACAGAAGTGTAAAAGTGGAAATGCCAGCTGCATCTGCTGAAGCCGAAGAATTCAGGAGAATTGTTAGCATTAATAAAATTAAAACTAATTACGTAAGAACACTCGAGTTCGTCTACTTCAATTTGAACAGCACCCGGCTGGCAGAGGAGTCGTACCAGGAGCTGGACCAGCTGGAAAACTTCCTGCGGAAAAATGAGGGAATGCGGATAGAAATTGCCGGCCATACCGATAACCAGGGTTCGGCCCGTTACAATAAAATGCTTTCCCAGAAGCGGGCTCAGGCCGTAGTTGATTACCTGATCAATAAAGGAATTCAACCTGCCCGGCTGGAAGCCAAAGGGTACGGGGAAGAGCAACCCATCGCCTCTAACGACGACGAAGAAGAAGGCCGTGAACTGAACCGAAGAGTTGAAATGCGTATTCTCGGAAATGACCAGGTACTGAACCGCTAATTATGCAACTTATTAGCCTTTAAACCAGTTGTGGTAAGGTAAACCGTTTAAACATGGCAGTAGTACCTTACAACGATCAAAATTCAAGCAAGAAAGAACAGGTAGCCACGATGTTCAACAACATCAGCAAACGCTACGACCTGTTAAACCACCTGCTTAGCCTGGGTATTGACATTCTTTGGAGAAAGAAAGCCATCCGGTTGCTGAAGAAAAAGCAGCCTAAAAAAATTCTTGATATTGCCACCGGCACGGCCGACTTTGCCATTGAATCGATGTCGCTAAATCCCGACCAGGTAATCGGGGTCGACATTTCGGAAGGTATGCTGGAGAAAGGCCGGGAGAAAATTGTACGGAAACGGCTCAACGATAAAATATCACTTCACCTCGGCGATTCTGAAAATCTTGACTTTCCCGATAATATGTTCGATGCCATTATCGTTGCATTTGGAGTAAGAAACTTCGAAAACCTGGAAAAAGGTCTTGGCGATATGCTCAGGGTACTAAAACCTGGAGGCACAGCGGTTATACTTGAGTTTTCTAAACCCCGTGTCTTTCCGTTCAAGCAACTGTACAACGCTTATTTTAAACTAGTTTTGCCAACTGTTGGCAAAATGGTTTCTAAAGATAAGGCTGCCTACACTTACCTGCCCCAGTCGGTACAGGCTTTTCCGGAAGGGGAGAACTTTATCAGGGTTTTTGAAGCTACAGGATATAAAAACACTTTATGCAAGCCGTTAACATTCGGAATAAGTTCGATTTACGTTGGGGAAAAAGCTTCCTGATTGTTTTCTTTATCCTGGGCGCAAGCACTACCAACGCTCAGCGTATTACCGATAAAAACCTGCCGTATTACGACGATCAGCTTATTCATTACGGCTTTTCCATTGGAATTCACTCTTCTACTTTTCGGGTTGAACACAGCCCCAGTTTCGCTGGCATGGATTCCCTGCACTCGGTTATGCCCGGTAATTCTATTGGCTTTTCCCTGGGGGTAATCGGAAACCTGCGGCTGGCACAGTACCTCGATTTACGGTTTTTGCCGGAAGTTGCCTTTTACGAAAACCAGGTTGATTTTAACCTCATTCGCGATAACACCCCGGAACTTGACCGGCAAACTGTTCAGAACACTTACGTGGAGTTTCCTCTTCTGTTTAAGTATAAGTCAAGAAGGCGTAAAAATACCCGCATGTATGTCATCGGTGGAATTGAACCAGCTATTGAAGTTACGGGTACCAAAGACGAAAACCGCGACGAAAACCAGTTGCTGGTTGGTCGCTCCAATTTCTCGGTACTTTTCGGATTGGGCCTGGACTATTACTTTCCCCTGTTTAAGTTTTCACCCGAAATGCGGTACAGTATGGGTCTGAATAATGTGCTTAGCGAAGAAGAAAGCCCGTATGCTGATGGAATTGACCGATTAACCACCCATACGGTAACGCTTTATCTTTTATTCGAGTAATTACCCGGCAGTTTATATCTTCGTAGTAGAATGAAATATAAATTTGCTATGGAAAAAGTTACGCTTGTTACCGGAGCCTCTTCGGGTATAGGTACCGCTACGGCCCGTGAAATGGCCCGTTTAAACCATTCTTTAATTCTATGTGGGCGCCGCCAGGAACGTCTGGATGCGTTGAAAAGCGAATTGGATAGCACGGTTAACGTACGCACTCTTCGCTTTAATGTAGGAAATCATAACGAAGTGGAAGAAGCCATTAATTCGTTACCTGATGAATGGAAGACCATTGATTACCTGGTTAATAATGCTGGCAACGCACACGGGCTGGCCCCGCTGCACGAAGGCGATATTAACGACTGGGAAGCCATGATCGACAGCAATGTGAAGGGAGTGCTTTACCTGACCCGCCTGGTAGCTCCGCAAATGGTTGAAAGAAAACAGGGACATATTATTAATATCGGCTCGCTTGCGGGTAAAGAAGTATACCCAAATGGTAATGTGTACTGTGCTACCAAATTTGCTCTCGATGCATTAACCCAGGGAATGCGGCTGGATTTTAACAAACATAAAATTAAAGTAAGTGCGATTAATCCCGGGCTGGTAGAAACCGAATTTTCCAAAGTTCGCTATAAGGGCGACGAAGACCAGGCCAATACAGTTTACCAGGGCTACGAACCTCTCACCCCGGAAGACATAGCTGAGATTATAGGCTTTGTTGTAAGTCGGCCACGCCACGTAAATATTGCCGATATGCTAGTACTGCCAACCGCACAGGCAGCATCTAAAACCGTATTGAAGGAATAACTTTGTAGCTGTGAAGAAATGAAACGTAAAAAAAAGAACCTGTTACTTATGTAACAGGCTCTACAACAACACACCTATATCCAAACTAAAAATTTTAAAAATCTTTGCGTACTTGTTTTGTAGTAAACTACAACTCTAATATACGAGAGGCTGAGTTCTAAAGTTACCCTGGTTTACATTATTCCTACTCGTGTAATTAATTACTTTTTTTATAGGTTCAATCAAGGTAAACTTTCTTAATCAACGCAGTTTTTTGAATACTTTTTATATCCTGTATGGTTAAACTGGGTAAGCGTAATGTAATGTTAGGCTAACAAGTTGTATTTTATGGTAGGGTCTTTAAACATAAATACTAGATTAACTCACAAATCCTTCTCCGGCTACCCGATCTTATTACATGTTGATCGTTAAAAGTGTATCTAGTATGCTTGCATACTAAATTCAATAAAGGCATATTTGTAAACAAAAATGGCCCATAAAATGGGCCATTAAGTGGTGATGAGTGGATTCGAACCACCGACTCACGGATTTTCAGTCCGATGCTCTACCAACTGAGCTACATCACCAGTTGCAAAGCGGATACAAAAGTAGGTTAATTTTTTTCCTGCACAAAATATTCAGCTTTTTTTTAAAATTTGCCGTCACAAAATTTCTAACTGGAATACTAACATGCAATACATACCTCAAATAGCGTTTCTAATAGTGCTTGGTGTAGCTACCTGGTTCATTAGCAGACGGATTGGTCATATAGTGTATAACATTAATCTGGGTCAGGAACTAGACCGTTCCGATCGGCCCGGTGATCGCTGGCGAACCATGGCCCTGATGGCTATCGGGCAAAAGAAAATGTTTAAGCGCGTTATTCCTGCTATTTTACACCTTACCATTTATGTAGGATTTTGGGTTATTAACCTGGAAGTGCTTGAATTTATTATCGACGGAGTTTTTGGAACGCATCGCATTTTCGCCCCATTCCTGGGTAATTTTTACAGCGTGGCAATTAATATTTTCGAGTTCCTGGCCGTAGCTGTTTTCCTGGCTTGTGTGTTCTTTCTTACCCGCCGGCACGTACTAAAACTAAATCGTTTTTATGGCTCCAGCATGAAAGGATGGCCTACACTCGATGCCAATCTGATCCTGGTGATAGAAATGGTACTCATGAGTGCTATTTTAACCATGAATGCTACCGATCAATTGCTCCAGGATAGGGGAGTGGCCCACTACGTTCAAACTGGAGATTTTATTTTCAGCAAGCCCCTAAAGCCTCTATTTGCCGGTTTAAGTGACCAGGCCCTGGTGTTCACTGAGCGCTTAGCCTGGTGGTTTCACATTGTAGGTATCCTCGGTTTTGCCGTATACGTTACGTATTCCAAGCACTTGCATATCGGTATGGCTTTCCCCAATACGTATTACAGCAACCTGATGGCGAACGGTAAAATGGATAATATGCCGGCGGTTACGGCCGAGGTAAACAGTATGCTGGGGATCCAGAATGGTAACGACAATGGTAGTAACGGGGAGGAAGATATTCCCGACCGCTTCGGAGCTAAGGATGTGAACGATTTGAACTGGACCGATATCATGGGCGCTTATGCCTGTTCTGAATGTGGCCGCTGTACTTCCGAGTGTCCGGCTAACCAGACCGGTAAGCTACTATCGCCCCGGGCGATTATGCAGGCAACCCGCGACCGCGCAGAAGAACTGGGCGAAGCAAAACGTAAAGGACAGGAGAATAACAAGTCATTGCTCGACGATTACATCAGCCGTGAGGAATTAAATGCCTGTACCACCTGTAATGCCTGCGTGGAAGCGTGCCCCATTAACATTAATCCGTTGAACATCATACTACAATTGCGGCGGTATATTTCCATGGAGGAAGCGGCTACGCCGGCCCAGTGGAACTCGATGTTCAATAATATTGAAACCAGCTTTTCGCCCTGGAAATTTGCTCCGACCGACCGCTTTAACTGGGCAGAGGAATTGAAGCAACAGCAGGAAGAGAAGTCATCTGAAAACCATTAAATTAAGAATATGCAAAATACAATCAACATTCCGACCATGGCCGAAATGGCAGCCAATGGTGAGAAGCCCGAAGTGCTGTTCTGGGTAGGCTGTGCAGGATCTTTCGACAGTCGTTACAAGAATGTAACCAAAGCCTTTGTTAAGATTCTGAATAAGGTAAATATTAAATTTGCTGTACTGGGCGAAGAGGAGAGCTGTACTGGCGATCCGGCTCGTAGGGCAGGAAATGAATTCCTTTTCCAGATGCAGGCGGCAGCCAATATTCAGGTGCTCGATGGGTACGGGATAGAGAAAATTGTAACCGCCTGCCCGCACTGCTTTAATACCATTAAAAACGAATACCCCGAACTGGGTGGAAACTATGAAGTAATGCACCATTCTACTTTTCTGCAGGAGTTGATTAACAATGGTAAAATTAAGCTTAAGAATGGTGGGGAGTTCAAGGGGAAGAAAATTACTTACCATGATTCCTGCTACCTGGGGCGGGCCAATGGTATTTACGAGGCGCCCAGAGAAGTACTACAGGCGCTGGATGCCGAACTGGTTGAAATGAAAAGATGCCGCACCAAAGGGTTATGCTGCGGTGCCGGTGGGGCACAGATGTTCAAGGATGCCGAACCGGGCAAGAAGGAAATTAACCACGAAAGAGCCGAAGAAGCCGTGGGTACGGGAGCCGATGTAGTGGCAGCTGCCTGCCCGTTCTGTATGACCATGATGTCTGATGGGATAAAACACCAGGAAAAAGAAGACGACGTGCAAGTACTCGACCTGGCCGAACTCATCGATAAGTACAGCTAGTGCAAGAGTACCGTACAAAACCTCTTTAAAAAAACTATTATAAGTATGGCTGTTTGTTAAATTAACGCCCGGGTACAACCCGGGCGTTTTTATTCCCGACGGTTGTTAATCACATTTATACGAGCGTGGCTGTGCGACCACGGCCGGTATCTACATTTCCAGCAAAAGATATTTCGTGTTTATTCCACAGTTCAATCAGTTACTTTCGATGCAACATAAAAAAGCCCGGATAGAATTCCGGGACTTTCATGGTACAATTATCCGACAATCTTTCCAATCCAGGCCATTCTGGTCCTAGTTGCTCAGGCGGGAAATGAAATTCTCATCCATTTTTACCAGGGCAGTAGGTGAAAATTCATGGTTTTTATATCGCTTGAACTTCTCGGCCAGTGCTTCAATCTTGCTGTACTTATCGCGCTTTACATCCGATACTGAAATTTTCAGGATCTTCAGAAAGATGTTAATTGATTCACAGTTCTCCTTACCCAGAATCCTGATCTGGCGCTGAATACTGTTGCTCAATTGGTTAAACAGGTCGTAATCGTTCATCAGGCAGTAATGCAGGGCAAGAATGGCTTTCACTTCTAATTGCGCATAAGCATATTTTTTCAGGCTAACTTCGTTCAGCAAGTTATTTAACCAGCGAGCGGCTTCATCGTACTTGTTGGCATAATAACAACACAGAGACCGATAAATGACATAAGTTACGTACTTGGGAACATCTTCGAGGTCGCACTCGAAATCGTGGAAAAGAATCTTGTTCTCTTCGTACAGCGTATCTTCATTACCCATTCGGTAAGCCCGGTTAATTTTACTGAACAGGAACTGGGCCGGATAAGTATACAGGCTGTAATTGGTGAGCAACGTTGAGGTAGCATCGTTTACTTCTTCGTAAAAATCTTCTGCCTTTCTGTATACCTTATAATGATTATAATATTCCAGCCGGAGAAATTCATACACCACTTGCAGGTGATGATAAATAGAATCGAGGTAGTACGAATTCAGGATTTCCTGCATGCGGTCCAGAATATCCTCGATAGGTTCCATCTCCAGGTCCTCATCCAGGGTCTGGTCGCTTACGAACAAACGGTGGAATACGTTCATGCAACTTTGGTATACATATAGCCTGTGCGAATCGTAAATGACGCACAGGTTATTCATTTCCTTCACCAGTAGCGATAATTCAAGCTGGTGGGTTTCATCGCGCGATAGAGAGTATTCCCCATACTTTTTGAAGTACTGACCAAGTAATTCTTCAGCTTTATCAACCGACAGCATGTAAGCAATGTGCTGGTTATATTGCTGCGAATAGGTGAAGTGGTCAGGGGTATTAATATGCAGCTTTCTTAACGACTTATAAATGGTAGTAAGCTCATTGGGTAAATCGTAATCGAGTAATTCTTTCTCAATTTTTTTTAGTGTGGCAATAGCAATTGCCCGCTTTTTGGTAAAGATTACTTCATTTACGTTGGCTACCTTTTTTATGAGATCGGTACGCGGGTTTTCCATCTGCTGCAACAGATGCTCCTCAATTTTTTGGTTCAGCCGGGAACGAAGCGTGTAGTAGGCGTTAGTGTTCACCTCCAGTTCATTCATGATTTTATTGTCGGAGAGGGAACGCTCTCGCATTGCTTTTAATAGATGCGCCGATTTTTCTGCACTGTTCTCCATCAGGGAGTCGTAAATAGAAGTGTAATCGTCGTCTGAAAGTTGTCTGATAATGTTTTTTAACTTGGCCATTTCGGTTTTTGGTTAAATAGCGATGTGGGTTCTAAGATACGTTTTACTGGAAATTGTTAAAAAGTTACCCGACAGGGATAATGTAAGATTTCAGCGAAAAAGCATCTACTTTTTGTATTTAACCGAAAAGTACGAAGTTAATACGGATTGGTATGAAAATTACAGGAAAGGAGTAAAAAAAGGGGAGTGGAGAATACCGGATTCGAACCGGTGACCTCTACACTGCCAGTGTAGCGCTCTAGCCAACTGAGCTAATTCCCCAATAGAGAGGCAAAATTATACAATTTTTGTTACAGTCAAAATATTCTCCGGGCAGTTATTAACCGACTTTCGTAATAGGTACTGTAAATATTGCTTTCAATAACGCCCCTGCTACTGGAAGCATGAATGAATTGAATGTTACCCGATCCCCTTATCTCGGTAACTAAACCCACATGCGTAACTTTTCTGCGACTTTTTCGGGCAGAAAAGAACACAAGGTCACCAGGCTGGAGCTTTTTCAGTTTTACCGGGCTCCCCATTCGTATCTGCTCGCGGCTAGTACGCGGTATTTCCAGCCCTGCCGATCGAAAAGATGTAATCAGTAATCCGGAACAATCCATGCCTTTTCGGTTCGTTCCCCCCCAACGGTAAGGTGTGCCGGTGTAGGTACGGGCCGTAGCAACTACCGATCGAATTTTTTGCTGGTAGGCCGATTGTATTTTTTTGCTTCCTGAGCAGGAAGCCACAAAAAGTATGCTGCTTAGTAGTAGTCCGTGAAAAAAAAGCTTCAATACGTAGTGATTATAGTTTTTTTGCAAATCATGCCTAAATTTAAAGTAGTTCATCATAACAAACCAATCATTTCATGGGAAGACCCGTAGGCGAACAAATATTTAATGGCTTTAACGAATATCTTCAGCAGTTTTATACCCTAACCCGATCGGTTAAAAACCATTTTGAGCAGGGGAACTGGAATGAAATCCAGCAGATTTCAAGGCAAAGGCTTGCAGTATACAAAGATAAGGTTGCCCAGACCAGCGAGGAAATTAAGGAAAGTATGGGCGATCATACCTTCGACCGCAAAAACTGGAAATATTTAAAAGCTACTTACAAAGATCTGGTGAGTAATCACCCTGCCTATGAAATTGCAGAGAGTTTTTTTAATTCTGTTTGCCGTAAAATTCACCCGAATTTGGCAGTTGCCAATGAAATGATGTTCGTATTGCCCTCGGATAATGAGTTAACGACCGACCAGGAAGAAAAAATTTACCGGCGGTACGGCAGCAGTAAATCGAGCGATGAGGTAATTCGCCGTATCCTGGCCGATTACTCGTTTAACGTTCCATATTATAACCTGGAAGAAGATATCCAATTCATTAATCGGACTGTGCATAACCAAATCCTGGCCGCCCGTGCACCCGACCGGAATACCTGCGTGGAAGTATTACGGCCAGTTTTTTTTCGTAATAAAGGGGCTTACCTCATAGGCAGGGTAATTACAGGTAATGAGGTGTTGCCTTTCGTGTTACCCATTTTACAACAGGAGGGCAAACTGTTCGTAGACGCCCTCATTTTCGACCCCAACGACGTTAGTATCCTATTTGGCTTTGCCCGTTCTTATTTTTTCGTCGATGCCCTGGTTCCTTCGGAAGTTGTTGCCTTCCTGAAAAGTATCATGCCACGCAAAAGGATAGGTGAACTGTATAATGCCATCGGGTTTAATAAACACGGCAAAACAGAAGAGTACCGCGATTTTATCAATCACCTGGATGCTTCCGACGACCAGTTTATCGTTGCTCCCGGGGTAAAAGGAATGGTAATGACAGTATTTACCCTTCCGTCGTACCCTATTGTTTTTAAATTGATTAAAGATACGTTCGACCCGCCTAAAAATGTTACCCATTCTGAAGTAAAAGATAAGTATAAACTGGTTTCCCAGCACGACCGGGTGGGTAGGATGGCCGACACCCACGAGTACGAGTATTTTGTATTTAACCGTAAACGTTTTAGCTCTGAACTGATTCAGGAACTGAAAAAGGTGGCCAATTCAGTTGTGGAGGTACAGGAAGACCAAATTGTCATTAAACACTTGTATACTGAGCGGCGGATGACTCCCCTAAATCTGTTTCTGAAAGAAGCTACTGAGGAAGATTGCCGCGAAGCAGTGAATGAGTACGGAAAAGCCATTAAAGACCTGGCCAAGGTAAATATTTTTCCCGGCGACCTGTTTACAAAGAATTTCGGTGTCACCCGTCATAACCGGGTTATTTTCTATGATTACGACGAAATTATGTTTATCACCGACTGCAACTTCCGCCTTATTCCTGAGCCGGAAACGTTTGAGCAGATTTACTCTTCTCGCCCCTGGTACACGGTGGGGCCAAACGACATCTTCCCCGAGGAATTTAGGCAGTTCCTTCTGCCCAGAGGCCCACTGCTAAATTACTTTAGCGAGGTTCACGGCGATTTGTATACGACCGATTTTTGGGTGGATATGCAGGAGAAACATAAAAAAGGGGAGGTAATGGATGTATTTCCCTACATCCAAACCCGCCGCTTCAGGGACTAGAGAATTTCAATTACAACTTTATCGGTAACCGGGTGTCCTACACAGGTTAGTACATACCCTTCATCCATTTCTTCTTCGGTTAGGCTGTCTTCCTCGTCTAGCTTTACCTTGCCTTCCGTGCATTTGCCCATGCAGGCAGTGCACAATCCACTTTGGCAGGAATGGGGCAAATCAATGCCCAGGGTAAGAGCGGTTTCCAGGATGGTACTTTCGTTATCTACTTCAAATGTATGGGTTTCTCCCTCAAAATGGATGGTGACTTCTTTGGTATTGTTGCTCATTATAAATAAACTATCAACTTTTCAATAAGGATTTTAGACTTATAACTAAAAACTAAAGCTCCAGGTTACGAAGAAATAATATCTTATCGATCCGCATGATAATCTGGAAACACTTTATTCAGGTTCCGGTCAGTGGCCCTCTTCGGGTTTTTCCAGTTTGCCGGCAGTTCCACCAGTGGAATGTCTTTCAGATTCAGCATCATGGTGAGCTTCTTTAAATCGTCCCCAAATCGCTCTTTCCTCCGATCGGGTACCAGTGCATATTCGCCGGCAAACAGGTTGCCCTGTACTTCCAGTTCATTTTTCTTTTTAATGACATCACTCAGCTTTTGCATAATTTCACTAGGCGATTTACCAATTACGTTACTGGCTTCCAGCGTGCCCAGGGTAAGGGTAGTGGTTCCACCGATGCCCGTAGTTACTTCCTGGGCTGTTTGCTGCAAGAAAAGGGGCGATAAACCGGTAATGGCACCCAGCGAAGCGGTTGCTATAGCCCGGTTCCGTTTTCCCCTGTTTGCTTTCTGGTATAGCTTTCGCAATTCCTTTTCTTCTTGCTCTAGCTGCATAATCATGTCCCAGGCCCGGATCAGTGCTGCGCGGTACTGCTCATGCATCATATCGTCCTTGGCCTGGATATTTTCCGTGTCCTTTACTCGAACCCGGAACGTTTTTTCAACGCGTTGACTAGACCGGTCAATTACAAAAAAGCGGATGGTGAAAGAAGATGTGTCGCCGGGTTCCAGCTTGAAGTCGTAACTCGGCGTCCAGTTAAACTCGTAATGGTTAATCTGTTCATCCACTGGCTTCAGCGATGACTCCTGCACTTCTTTCCTTTCCGAAACAAAGTCGAAGCTAACAATGTCATTTTCTCCGTTCGGATCAGACAGAAAAAACTTAATGTTCAGCGTTTCATTTTCGCGAATGGTTAGCTCGGTTTCATCCGGAAAGAAAGTAATCTGTGGGGGTAAGTCTTTTTGGGTTACGGCAAAACGAATTTTCCCTTTTTCAGAACTCAGCCCTTCACTATCTACCACGGTAAAGGTAAGCGACAGCGGATCTTTCCTTAAGCGGTTATACTGGCGTACCGACGGCGTCCATTCAATTTGCCCGTCGGGAGTAAATTCCAGCCCCTGGGGCAGTTGCTCTAGTTTGGGGGCAAAGCGGAAGGCATCATTATCAGGGTCGAAAATTAGGTTGCTTAGTCCCTGGAGTTTGAAAGTGTTTCGGGTATTATAAGCCACAAAAAAAACCGGAAGAGGTTTCACAACAGGGGGGCGGTTGGTATGGTTCACCAGGAAACTCAGTTCGCGGCTCACCGTATCGACGCCGTCGGTAACAGTAACCTGAAAATGGTAATCTTTGGTTTTCTCGTAATTTCTAACCCATGTATAATCGGGGGTAACTGTTAACAATCCGGTGGTGTCTATCTTTACCGATTCCACCCCCTTGTTATCAATTTGGAAAGAGTAGTTTTCACTACCCCCACTAGCTGTTAGTTGGAATTTGAGGGTATCACCCTCCGGGATACTAATTGGGCTACCGGGTAGCTGCAGCACCAGGCTGTCCGGGTTAGGAGCTATTCTGGCGGTTGAATCGGTTCGGGTGGT
>CAZIWJ010000050.1:10142-18355 GCA_964542855.1 uncultured Roseivirgaceae bacterium | reverse complement strand
AACATCGGCAACCTGTGGAAAGAGTATAAAGACAACCTGCAGATTTTCCGGAAAACTACCATCGACGATCCTACTTTTAAACAGCGGGAAGTGCTGGTGAACCTCGACGGTAACATCAGAGAAGAATTCAACGAAATGATAAACAGCGTAAGCATTACGCTGAAAAAAGAACACCAAAACGGGGAATACACCCTAAAAGAGTTGGTGCTGAACAGTGAAACTCTTAACCAGTACAAGGGAACTACCGGCTTCAGCTACCTGAATAAGAATGACCTGGACCGGATCCAATGGCTGGATTACGAATATGCCCTGAACTGGCAGTTTAAAAATAATGGGGGGTATCATACCGGTTTCCAACCCGGCAACAGCCCCATTATTAATCTTTACACGCCCTATAAATACCATAAGATAGAGCTGTTTGGCGATCGTAAGCGGTTGAAAGATGAAGGAATCCTGGCCGTTTCGGTAGAAATTGAATACCCGTTTTTTGGGAAAATTAAGTCGGAAAGGGTGCTCATCCGCACCGACCGCGATGATGAACCGGTACTGGAAGCCCTTCTTCCCAGGGAAGTGAATGCCGTGGATTATAAGCTGACCTGGATTTACCGCTCGGGAGAAAAAACCACCCGGCAAAGCAAGGATGAATTTGGTGTGATTCTCTACGACGAACTACCGGAAGCTATCGGCCTGAACGATGAATAGGATACTAACCATATTACTCACGCTCTCTTTTCCGGTACCCCTGGCCGGACAGGCTATGCTGGCCGAAACCCGGGTTGTTTATACCCACGATTCTGGTCAGCAAACCGAATTGTACGCCGGGAAATCCTGCGAAAGTTGCTACTACTATATTCCTAACGAATTTTACATTGCCCGGAAACCCGGTGGCGTGCCCGAATTATCATTATTAACCTGGAAGAACGACGATAATAGCAAAACAACCGGGGGCATCCTGCACGTGCTGGCCTTGTGGGGGATTTCTGCCGGGGAGGAAGAAAAAATTACCCGCTACCTGAAAGCACAGGTAGATTCTACCGCCCGGGTGATGGGGCCGGCAACCGTTACCACCAGTGGCAATACCTTTATAACCGGCAGCGATGACCTTACCCGCCTGCTGGCCATGCGGGTGAATGCCATGCCGAAGGCCCCTTACACTCCGGGCTCAAAAATGGCCCTTTCCTTTCGCTTCAGGGAAGAAGACATAGATGTGCTGGAAAAAGGGCTGGCCAACCCCGACCAGGTAACCACCCGCCTTACGGCATCTTATCGCTACAATTTAACCACCCGGCAGGGCGGATTAAAAGAAAAAGAAAAGATAGTGAGTTTACGTTTTTCAGAAATTTTCAACCTGCTAAACCAACAGCTATGAAAAAAGGAATGATTTTCCTGTTGCTCATGTGGCTGTCCGGCCTGGCTTACGCCGATATCTACGTGGTAATTTATACCACTAAAGATGGGCTCACCGGCCACGTGGGGCTGGCCTGGGATAATTATAAAATATACATCGACGACGTGGAACAGGGCGGTGAGGTAACGGCGGTTACCGATACCGTAAAAGCCCACAGCCTGAGCTACACTGATTTATGGGGCCCTCCGGATATTCATCTTACCGAGTACGATACCAACCTGGAACCGCGGTACTACAACCTGCCCCGTGCCTCATCCGAAGCCCGGATTACCCCGGATGTGTTGTTGTCGACCGGCTTACCCCACGCGTACGAGTATCCGTGCGATGCGCTCCTTAAAATAAAAACTTCTCCTGCCCAGGATTACAAATTGAAGCAGATAGTTTACCAACTGCAAAAGGAGCATGATTACTTCAACCCCCGGCGCTGGAACTGCAGCGATTACGTGCTAACGAGTTTAAACGAACTCCTGGGTACTACACTGGAGGCTAAAGAATACATTCCGTTTGCCTGGTCGTCAACACCCAATATGCTCTATAAAACCCTGGTGGCGGAACTGGAAAATATTAAAGTGCTGAAGGCGGCCGGAACGGAAATTTACAGCTCCTTCGTGAAGGAGCGCATTATAAACACAGTTTTAAACAATCGATTCTTACAAAATGAAAACAATCATTAATTCTATCTCAATTGTTGCGGGCTTTTTACTCTTCATGAGTATTGAAGTACACGCCCAGATCCTGGATTCGGAAAACAAGGTGGGAGTTACCCTGTCTGACGGAACCCAGGTCGTCGCCTACGGAAGGGCCAATACGGTTTCTTCAGGATCTTATAACAAGTTTTCCAGTGAATATTATTATTTACCCGCTAACCTTCGCCTGTCCCAAAAAACGGATGGTACCCCCGAATTTATTTTCGTAAAATATACCACCGAAGAAACGGTAGATGCCGGCGGGGTTCAGGGTGCCCTGATGCATTTTTTAATGGAGTGGGGGCTAACCCCGGCCCAGGAAGCAGATTTACAGGACAAGATCAAGCAAAAGCTGGGTGATCTGAAGAATACCAATCCGAGGTATTCAGAAGTGAAGAACCCCAAAGTACTGGGACCGGTAGACCTTAAAGCAGACGTGGAGGGCGAAACCTTTAGCATTATTTCGGGAACGTTAAGTAACGAGCAGTTTACCCCCACATTGTCTACTTCCGGCAGGGCAGCGCTTTTACCCGGATCTAAAATGGCAGTGGCTACCATCATGGAAAAAAACGGGGCCCAGCTTATGGCAGCAACTTTTGAAAAGGCCCGTTCTATTACAGATATTTCGTTGCACCTCCGTTTCCAGTTCCAGGTATTAACTCCTTCGGTTGACGGGAAAATTAAGATGGACTGGACCAAGTTCAGTTCACTTTATCAGCAGTACACGCGCGAATACGAACATAGTGATAAGGACGATGGAACCATGCCATTCATCTTTAACAGCCTGAAAGACGACATTATTACCGATAGCATTAAAGACGTGTTGTACTCGACTTTGATAGAATTAAAGGTCGTAACAATTGAACTGGATCAGCTGCAGGCCGACGACCCGGTTACCCAGGAAGTTACCCAGTTATTCCTCGACTACTTTATGTCCTCTGTGTCGGAAAAAGAGTTCAACCTGCCCGAAGAGGGTGAGGTACAACCCCTGCCCCAGGGGAAAGATGAGATTGACAAAAACCTGTACAAATACAATTTCAATGCAGAACGCATTCAACGCAAATTCAGAAAGGGAACGGAAACCTACAACCTGAAAATGCGCATCCCGGTGGTGAAAGAGGTAACCCTTACCGAAAACCTGGCCTCCTGGTACGACCAGGTGAAGCACAACAAGAGCTGCGTAACTTCGGTAAACCTGAACGATCCGTTTTTCCAGCACCGCGAAATTAACTTAATCCTCGATGCCCAGGCGGAAGATATGTTTGGTGATGAGGTGAATGCCGTTTCCGTAGATATCCGAAAGCGTAGAAGTGATGGCAATGACTTTCAGGATGCCATCACCATCGACCGGAACACGCTGGCAAATGGTACCCTGGCCTCGCTTACTTACGCCAGGGGTGGCGACCGCAGCCCCGACGTGTACGAATACCGTACCAGCTGGAACCTGAGGGGGAATATTTACCCGGAAAGGCCTCGCTGGGAAAAGGGCGACTGGAAAGGCATTAACCTCACGGCCCCGGTATCTCCCCGCACCCTCATGTTTGAAGGCGATCTGAACGAATTGAAGGAAATGGATATTCCCCGGGCTACGCTTCAGGTGCGTTACCAAAAGTTCGGCAAAGAAGTGGAAACCAACATTCCACTTACCGTATCGCAGGGCATTCCACTGGTGGAAAAAACCATCTATACCGATAAAGACACCCGCGGGTACGTGTATCGTTTAATACTCACCCACAAGCGGGCGGGTAAACTGGTACTGCCCTGGGAATCGAAAATTAACGACGACTACGTGTACGCCGTTATTCCGGAAGAACTCAGGGACGAAGAGTCGGGTGTGTTCCAGACCGCCCTGCAAACTGCCCGCGAAATGATGGCCCCAACTACCCAGCAGGAAGGAGAAGTGGCACAGGGCCAGACCGTACTGGAAGGATTTGCTGAAATTTTTGATGTAATCAAGAAGAAGTAATGAAAGGTATACTAAAATCTATTCTAATTGGAACACTGGCCCTGGTAAACGGGGCCGGTGTAAACGGTCAGAACATTATACTCGATAAGCCAACCAGTGCCGGTGAACTAACCCTGTTCCCGGATATGGAAGATGAAAAGTCTTATTACTACCTTCCCGATAAACCCCGGTTAGCAACCGGCAAAAACGGTAAGCCCCAGTTTTCTTTCCTTCGCTACGTTGATAATTCCTCATCGGGCGATGAGGGTGAAGGAGGCGGAATTGTACACGCCGTGGTGGTGCTTGAGGTAACAGAAGACCAAAGAAGAGAAGCGGAGCGGGAATTACAGTCGGTGGCACCCGGAGCTAAAATTGTAGGGCCGGTTGTTTACCGCGACGGGAATATCGCCCTGGTGTCATCGATTGCCCAGGAAGACGGGGAATTCGCCAAAAAAGTAATTGGCCTCGGAAAGGCCCCGATTCTCGACGGGCAGAAAGCAGCTATTTCTGTGCTGCTGAATAAGCAGGGGGCCAAAATTTTACACGCCAGTTTTCAAACTCCCACCCCCGATATGAGCGTGTCGTTCGAAATGGTGGTCAGTGGTTACCGCATGCCGAAGAAAGCTGTAATCACTGCCGAGTGGGATAAAGTATATGAGCACAAATCATTCCAGGCGGCCGTAGCCAGTCCGATTTTACAAGCTGAGGTAGATATGGCTTTTGAAGACCTGGTTCAAAGTGGGGCCATTAAAATTGTTAACAAGGGAGCCGATGAACAGATGGAAAGTATCATTAAAGACGTTCAGGAAAAACTTACCCGTATGATGCTGGAACCGATAGGTGGAACGGGTACGCCGGGTTTGAGTCAGTTGGCGTCTTCGGGTAGTCAAAATAGCATTCTGGATCGGGCCACCAACCTGCTCAATGCCAGCAGAACCGATGCACGTAATTATAATAAGCAGGTTCGCAGCGACAACCGGATGCTGGCAAGTGCCGAAGAAAACAGGGCAAGAACAGCAGCCAGTGAAGATAGCAACAGTAACCAAAGGCAACAGAACAGAGGATTCCTGGCCAGCTATTTCAATGCTCTTCCGGTTAGTAGAAATGAAACCCCGGGTGGAGGAGCGGGAACCGTTCCCAGAGAAGAAATAGACGTTCCTGGTGTTGCTATTGCCGCCAGTTTTAAAATGCGAAAAATTCGTCAGAAAGGGACCTATCGTGTCGACCTTGAAAAATGGAGCACGGATAATATGACTCTTCGATTCGATGAAAACTTCGGGGAAATTAACTGCGATGAGTGCTTTATCGACGTAAACCTGGACGACCCCCTCTACAAGCAGCGGGAACTGGTGGTTTCGCTCGATGGCATGAATGCTGGTGATTTCGGTGACTACATCAACTTTGTAAACGTAACCCTAAAAAAGGAACACCAAAACGGAGATGTAACGACGGAAGAGGTTAAAATCGATCGCCAGAACTTTAACCAGCAGGGTAACCTGTTTAGCATGATGTACGGCTGGAAAGGAGACAACGACAGGCGTAAATGGGCCGATTACCAGTATAAAACCGTGTGGAATTTTTTTGGCGGTGGTGCCGTGGAGTTCGACTGGCAGAATTCCGATATCCAGGTGATTCCTGTGTCTGCTCCCTACCTGAGAAGAGAAATCCTGATCGATACCAGTCCGGATGTACTTCTAGATTACGAAGTAAGGGGGATTGAAATAAAGCTTTATTATACAGTTGGCGACCAGCGTCTTAATAAGCTGGTTCGTTTAAATCCCCGCAAAGAGGAATATTCGGCCACGGTCGATATTATAGCCCCCAGGGAGAATACAGAATACCAGTACGAAATTACCTGGTACCTGAACGATGGCACTACCCGCACGTCGGGTTTGCAGGATGCAAACAGTACGATGTTATTTGCTGACAATATTATTACTGATTAACCATGAAACGAATAATAGTTTTTTCAATAATTATATCGCTGCTGTCGGGCATGGCTATTGCCCAAAAAAGCAGAACTACGCTGAGAGATAAATTAATTCTTCGGTATGTTTCTAATCCAAATGCTTCTTCTCCGAGTTGGGAAACCCTGAATAATACAGAAATTTACAACGGAACCTACAACGGTGCATTCTGGAACAGCAGCAACATGGCAGGTGCCCGGCAACTGGTAAAGGCGTTAATTTCAGGTTCCGGTAACGGAGGTGATGCACGCCTGCAACTACTGGCGGCTGAAATAATTAAAATTAGAGATAAGCCGACGATTGTTTATTTACTGAACGATAAAAGTATTTCAATAAATAATAACGCAAAAAGTAATTACGCTAACTGCGATGATGGAAATGGTAAGTTCTGGCCCTGTGCCAATTCTTTTGAAATAACCAGTAGCCGTGCCGGTCATTTGTTTCTGGGTACTTTTTTTCTCACCGACCGAAACCCACAAAATTTACCGGCTACTGAAATTAAAAAAGAAAGATATGGCACCTTTTTACATGAACTAACTCATACCCAGGATAACCTGGAATGGCGCCCCCACCTGCATCGTATTGGTACCCGCTGGTATTCTTACGGTCAGGACGGTACGCATTATTATACTGAAATCCTTCCCGATATAAATGCTACTTACAGTGAAGCTATTGCTAATGCTTTTTCCATGTACTACCACACTTCTTATTATGACGAAACGTTCGATTGGTTTGCCAGGGGAGGGGAAATGCTGGTAGAACATCCACCTTCAGGAGCATCCCCGGCATTTACATCGTGGTACAGTACCCTAAATGCCCGTGGCATTACACCAGTGAGAAATAGCAACCAGCGAGGGTTTATTTATTCTCATTATAACATGGCGCAGATACCCCTCGACATTCTCATGAACAATGAAAACATTCTGGCGGTAACACTCGAAGCTTGCCGAAAATACGGCGGCACCAGTAAATATATGCGTGCATTAACGGCTTCCAATAATGAATTGTGGAAAGTGAGTGCCCAACCTGTTGCTGTAATGTTCAGAAACTTATGTGAAATGGGATTACCTCCCGGGGTAAACGAAGAAGATATTCCAAACGTGACCTTACCAGCAGGATCACACGTATTTCCACTGGCTCTTGCTGATTTTTTCTCAGGATATGAAGCTCAATCCATTGATGAATTTAAAAGCATTTTTGGCAATCAGGCTTACATGAATAATTACATTGAAAATTACTGGACAAGTTATCGGGCATCCGTACAGGCTGCCGCTCCCTTGCAATCCGAAATAGGCGACATGGTTGAAAATATCAAGCAGGCCCTGAACATGACCTAAAACAAGTTATCTTATGAACATTCTATCTCGATCTATTTATCTCTTCCTGCTATTGCTGGGAGCAGGCTTTGGGGCCAAATCCCAGGCTATTTTTATCGACCAGCCCATCCAGGCCGGTGAACTGCTGGTGTTTCCTCACATTACAGATACCTCAAAATTTTATTACCTCCCGAATAAACTCTCGTTGGGTACCACCGAAAGCGGGTTGCCCCAGTTTTCCTTCCTGCGCTACGTGCAAAATGTGAAAACAACCGCCGGAGGCCAGCCTAACCAGGAAGGCGACGGCGGAGGTATTGTGCACGCCCTGGTGGAGCTGAAAATAACAGAGCAGCAAATTAAACGGGCCGAAAATGCCCTGCGTTCGAAAGTGAAAAACCCGGAGGCGGTGCTCATTGGCCCGGTGGTGTATAAAGGCGGAACTTTCGCCCTGGTTTCTTCCTTCGCCGAGGAAGGCTCAGACTTTACCAAAAAGGTGATCGGTGTTGGTCGCGCTCCCGTATTTGTGGGCAATAAAGCTGCAGTATCGCTCAGCCTCACCAAACTGGGCGCCAAAATCCTGTGGGAGTCGTGCCAAACCCCGACGCCGGATCTTAGCTTCTCTTTCGTAATGGAATTCTCGGGCTATCGCTCTCCGATGCAGGCGAAGATTGAGGTCGACTGGGATAAGGTGTATACGCACGAAGCATTCAGCTTTGGCCTAGATGTAGGGTATCCGCCCTACGTAAGTGTGGGGGCTGATATAGAAGCAGCCTTCGACGAATTGCGAGAAAACGGAACCATTAAGGTCATTAACTTCGGGGCCGACGAACAAATGGAACAGCTTATTGATGTTGCTTATAAAAAAATGGCTGATATGATGTTTGCCCCTTT
>CAZIWJ010000050.1:0-10042 GCA_964542855.1 uncultured Roseivirgaceae bacterium | reverse complement strand
ACCATCGACCTCAGTAAAGCCACTACCGAAACAATTAATTTTCGGTTCGATGAAAACCTGGGTAGTTCGGTTGCCGAATGTACGGAATGCTTTACATCGGTAAACCTTGATGACCCCTTCTACAAGCAAAGGGAATTGCTGGTTTCCATCGACGGGCTCAACGCCGAGCAGTTTAACAAGTATATTAATTTTGTAACGGTACAGATGAAAAAGGAGCACGGCAACGGAGAAGTTACTTACGATGAACTGCGAATTGCAGAAAAGGAATTTCAGGATGCGCTGGGTAACCCGTTCCGGCTGCTGTACGGCTGGAAAGATGAGGCCGATACCGACCGCGACAAATGGCTGAGCTATGAATACCAGACCCGCTGGAGTTTCTTTGGCGACCATGCCGTGGAAAGGGAATGGACCACTTCCGATCAGCTGGGCGTAAACCTGGCCCCGCCCTTCCACCCGATGGAGGTGAGCGTGGAAGCTGATCCGGGTATGATGAAAGATGCAAAAATTCGCCTGGCTACCGTGAAGTTCTATTACGATTATGGTGCCGGTGAACAGGTAAAGCAGGTTACCATTAAAGGCAACCAGGAGGTGCCGGCCGAACTGGCCGAATTTATGCTGAAGCAAGGGGAATACGACTACGAATACGAAATTGTGTGGCGCCTCTTCGGGAATAAACGCATCTCTTCCGGAAGGAAGCAAACTTCCAGCACGCTTATTTATGCCGACGAAATCCCCGACGACTTTATTACACTTAACTAACAACTAAGGGTTGTCATCGGGCAGTGTTACCACCGGCCGGCATTACCGGTGCTGGCCGGTTAAACCGGGTATTTGTAATACTCCAACGTGCCAAAGCTAAATGATTCGAACCCCTCATACAGGCTTTTACAGATGAAGGTAATCCGGTAGGGAGCTACCTAAAATTAATCACAGAAAACCATGAATAAAACAATCTTTCTACTCGTGTTTACCTTGTTTACCTCATCGGCTTTAGTTGCCCAGGAGCTTCAGGCGGTTGAAGATGCTGCTTCCAGCCTTTCGTCTTTCCTCGGTGAAAGTAAAAACCGGATTACTTCCGTTCGGGTGGTATCCGACACCGAACAGGGGTTGAAGGTTGAGGTGAGTTATGCGGGGTTTAATGATGACGAATATAAAATAAGCGGGGTTATCATGAATCGGATCAAGCAGCCACTGAAACAAATCAGGTCTGAACCCCAGGGCTTGAATAGCAGCCGAAACCCGGTGGAACTCGGTTTCCAGTTCGATGCCAGTGCCTTTGGGGCCAACCAGCCTTACCTCCAGTCGGAATACCTGCAGATCAGCATTTACAAAGCCAACGACCTGCTGGGAAACCTCAACCTGGATGTAGGCGGTATTTCCGGTGAAACGTTCCTGTATAAACACGACAAGCAGTGGCGCGTCGGGGGAAATGAGCGCATGGTAATTACGGTTAAACTTAAGCCTTATAAATCGGCCCGAACTCTTAAAAGATAACACCATGAAACAGTATTTGTCTTTTTTATTAATAGCCTGTATCACGTTTCCGGCCGTAGCCCAGACTAAAGTAAGTAAATCAATCTCTATTAGTCAAAGCCGGCAGGATACGGCTCAGCAAACCAAAGAGCCTGCGGCTGAAGCCACCCCAACACCACCCGACCGGGAGCGACACGGCCCGGCAAATATTACGTTTAACCTGAGTAGCGAGATATCGGCAGATTTCGAGTTTTCCGGACCGGAAATCCTGAAAGTGTTTAACACGGTTTATCGCGACGATAACGGCCCCTCTGGTTACTATTACTACCTGCCGGCTTCTTATAACCTTAACTGGTCCGATAAAACCGGGGCCTATGATTTCAGCGTGAGCTATGGTTCGGCCGATGCGCAGGGGCGGGGGCAAACTACCGTAACGGCCATACTAAGCCCACGGCTAAGCCGGAATGATATTCAGTTTGCCGAAGAATTACTGGCTAAAAATATCGGGGGCAAGGTGGAAGAGCAGTTTGGTATTACCGACCTCATCGCCATGCCCATGTCCCGGGCACCGGAAATTGAGTTTACCAACCTTGGGCAGTTCGGGGTAGGGGAGCAGGATATTTCCATTCGTCCACCTTCCGATTTAAGCGACCCAATTTACGTGTCGTTTAGCACCAGGCGAATCGACGACCTGATGGGCATGTTTTTCAACAATGTTGGGCTATACGGCGATGTAATTGTGTACCCCGATGGGGAAGGAATGCCGGCTTCTATCCGAATTCCGTTCAACTTGAAAATCGATGATCCCCGTACTTTCGGTAATTTCGAGCTGAGCCCCCGCTCCTGGCGGTCGGCAGGGTGGCAGAATAAAACCGACTACCCCGTGGTGCTTACCCGGTTCAACGTGCTGAAAAAAGAGCAGGACGGTCATTATGCGGTGTACTCCTGGGAAACCGGCGATCCTGAAATTCCGGAAAAAGCCAAAGTTAAATTCGATGAAAGGCTGGTACCGCGGTTTATCGACACCGACCGTTCTGTTGAAAAAATCTGGATGAGCTACACGGTAAAAGAATGCCTGGGCTGCAACACCCGGGTTAAGAACAAAATTATCCAGGGAACAGAGCGAAGCCGGGTAAACACCATCACCTTTACTATGCTTAGCCCCTTATCGGCCAGTGGGGCCGAAATGATGAAAATTAAAGTGCGGTCGTACCAGGCCGATCCGAATGGAAACAGCAAGATTAACCTGCCCACCCTAACGATTACCCGCGACGGTTCGGTACACGAGGGCGGACAGCTATTTGTGCCCGACGGTTCGCAACCGGAGTTCGAGTACTTTATGCAGCTGTACATGGCCGACGGAACGCGTTATGAATCGTCTAACTGGCTCAGCAGTACCAACCTGGAAGTTGTTATCGGGGAACTACAAATAAAAGAAGCCATTGCCGGGCTTCGGTAATGTAAACAATCTACTTATGAGCTATCGAATATTATTTTTCACAATTATTCTACTGGTAAACACGGTTTTTTCTTCTGCCCAGGAATTACTGGTTCACTCCACTAACGACAAAAATACAAAACTGCACATTTCTACCATCGACCACCCGGCACTGAATGGCAAACCCGCAGCAGTGGTAATCATTACCCAGGTATTTGGAAAGTATAATCCAAACGAAGTAGGGGTGTGGTACTCCGGGGGGAAATGGAAAATTTTCAACCAGAACCGGGCGGCTATGCCGCTGAATACCCGCTTTAATGTGCTTGCTTTTCCACCCGGAACGCTGGAAGATGTTGCCGTACATAAAACATCGGCGAATAACACCCGTGGGCATATCACTACCCTCGACCACCAGCTAACCAACGCTAATGCTGATGCCCTGCTTTTTGTTACCCAGCGGTACGGAAAGTACAACACCTCGCCGGTAGGGGCCTGGTACAACGGGAACAAATGGAAAATTTATAACGAAAACAGGAGCAAAATGCCGCTGGGCACAACGTTCAACGTACTGGTGTTGAAAAAAGGCAAAGTGCCTTCGCGATGGAATCAAATTGAAGGAAATGCTTTTACTCACACGGTTACTGCCAGCAGCCGATCGAAATATTCTAGCCGGCACGTTTCGCTCATGAACCGGCGCGACCTGACTAATGCTTCCCGACTGCAACTTTTTACTACCCAGCAGTATAAAAACCAGTATAACACCAGTACCACCGGAACCTGGTACGCCAGGCCCAACTGGACGGTGTTTAACCAGGACCGTAAGCCCATTCCCGAAAATGTGGTGTTCAACGTGTTAGCACTGCAAAAAATGCAGAACAGCACCCCGCTGAAGCCGGTGGTCCTGGATAAGTCAGTAATTGCCAACCGGCAAATTACCAGTGCAATCAAGCCAAAAATTAGTGCCCTGAAAAATTTCAGCAGCTTGCAGGTAGTACCCTTCAAACCGGGTGTTCGTCTGAATGCTGCCGAAGAATCAGCCGAAGAAAGCGCTGCCGCAGAAGACCTTGACCCACTGGGCCCTGATGTGGAACTGGGTAAAGACCTGGGTGCAATGCTGGGTGATGCCGAACCGCTGCTTCGCAAGCTGAATTTATTCCGGGAGGTTTATACCGATCGGAACGAAAATGTATCGGTGTTGTATTACCTGCCCAGGAACTACAACCTGAAGTGGGAAAAGGCCAGTGGTGAATATTCCTTTTACATTTATTATTTATCGGCCAACGATGACGGTCGGGGCGAAGTGGTTATTACCGCTGAACTAACCCCGAATATTTCTGCCGATGATATTGAGGTAGTAGAAAAATTATTAAGTAAAAAGGAAGGAAAAGCAATCGTTTTACGTCCACTACCGCTTAAAGATACCCCGAAGGTAAACTTTGGAAATGCGTTGAATAATTTCGACGTAGATGAAGAAAGTATCAGTACAAATATTCATACTGATTTCCTGGAACCCATTATTGTATCCTGGAAAATGGAGCGCAGAGTCGATGACCTCATTGGGGCCATGATGAACAACATAGGCATCAGTGGAAACGTAGAGTTCCTACCTTATAATGAATCGGACCGGCTAATCAGCATTCCCCTAAAAATGAAGGTGAACAACCCCTCTACCTACGGACCCATTGAATACGCCAGCGCTGCCGCCTTACTCAACGGGTTTCAAAATCCTACGGATTACCCCATTCGCACGGAAGAACTGGTGGTAATTAGGCAGCAGGAAGAAAACTACCGCGTTCAGTCTATTCCGCTGGATACGTATTCGGTTGAACCGGGCAGTTATTTTGCTGACTTCACCGAAAGTGAAAAGGCTGCCCTGCTCCAGGGTGACTTAATTAACAAGGTCTGGGTGAATTACCAGCTGCTGCCCTGTACTTCCTGCAACGACGCGGTTAAAGAAAAAGTAATGGGCGGAACGGCAGGCTCGCGGGTTAATGAAATTGAGGTGGAGGTGTTGAGCCCGCTGGCGTACTCAGGGGCAGCAAGCCTGAAAATGATCATTAAATCAGTACAGGGCGATCCGAAAGGGAAGTCGGAAGTACTGCTTCCGATCATTACCATCGATCAGGACAGCCAGTCGATAACCGGGGGCGAATTATTTCTCAACGATGGGGAAACCCCTGATTTCCAGTATCAGCTGGTCATGATTAATCCGAACGGGGAAACATTGTTTTCCGAGTGGATAAACGGCGATAACTTCTTCATTATTATCGGGGAACAAACCATTAAAGAACACTTCGAACTGCTGGCCGAAGAATGAGGAAAAGTACCCCGGGGAATCCCGGCTTAACGTTGTATTATGAAAGAAATAACACCCGATAAACGAATAGTTACTACCCAGGTAAAACAGCACGCACCCGCTGTTGGTAAGTTTTATTCGAGAAATAAATTAGGTACCCTGATTTTCCACCAGGTAACTAACCTTGCGGCTGTTTTCTCGAAGTACAGTAAAGGCATCTCTTACAGTGAATTTCAAGAAACTTCCGCTTTTAAGCGATACCCGGGCTTTCCCGTTCAAACGACCCGGAGTTCCTCTTCCGCTCCGCACACCAGGATTTGTATCGCGGGTGCCGATTTAAAGATGAGGGCAGCTCGTATTAACGGAAAAATGAATATTACGCTTTGCCTGCTGTTATTAATCTGCTTTCCCATTCTGGCGCAGCCACTGGCCAAACCCCTACTTCGCTACGAAGAACACACGATTTACCCCGATCACCAAAATGACCACCTGTACTACTACTCCCCGGCCAATTTACAACTAGCCACCGAATCAGACGGCCAGCCCCGGTTTCAGTTGTTGCAGATGCGGTACACCGGAACGGCGGCCACCGGCGACCAGGGTGAAACCCGGTTTATGAACCTGGTGCAGTTTACCGTTAACCTGCCCGAACTCGACCGGCTCACCCTCAGGGAAATTAAAGAAAAAGTGGGCGATACCAACGGAATTTTCCGTCCTCTGCCCATTCAGAATATAGAAGGTTTTTTAGTGAGTGGTGTAGGCCAATCGGATGGCAAGTACCAACGCATCGGAAGCACCAGTAGCTTACAGGCCGTGGGCCGCCGGGGCGAGAGCAGTCGCTACAGCTTCTGGACCGAGCGAACGTTTACCTTGCGCCTGGAAAATCATGAAGCTCAGTTGCTTTGGAAACAGGTAGAAGAGGGAAACCTTAGCGTTAGTTTCGGCTATGCCTTCTACGCCAACCTGCTTACTCCTTACGACGCGTCCGGGGAAATAACCGGTCCCGGGCAAGAAGTAAGGCAGGCCAACGAAGACCTGGAGGAAACCCTGCAGAACGCAAGGCCCGATACCCTTCCGGTACTGCAGGCCATTAAATCTGATGCTTTCCCCATTTACATCGATACCGAACAGTGGCCGGATGCCACCCGCCAGCTCGACATTAACCAGGGCATTCCTCCCGGATATGCCATGCTCGAGGTTCGCTGTTACGACTTCTCCGATCAACTCCGCCCTGAACTGGCCATTAAATCTGTTGAAATTGAAGCCACCAGCGTAAATGGCAGGCCAATTACCCTTCCGCCACAACGTTTTATGCAAAGCCAGCCCGATATCAGTTCGGTCCCAATCCAGTTTCCTTACGCCGTTCTAATGGCAGAGCCCTACCGTTTCCGGGTTACCGAATATACCCTTGCGGGTGAAAAAATTGTTCGAGGTTGGGAAACCCGTAACAACTGGTCCAGGTCGCTGGATATTACATCGCAGGAGGCTAACCGGACCATAACCAGGGCCAATATCGATTTGGAAGCATCCTTGTCGGGCAGCAGGATGCAACAGGTCCGGGTGATATTTAATATCCGGCAATTTGGAAAAAAGACGCAGGTAAACCAGGAATTTACCACCGACCAAACCCTGCCCCTGCAAACCGTTCACCTGGTTTACGACAAAGAAACAATACCAACTTACCAGGCCGTATGGTCTACCGTAAATGGAGATAAACTGTATGCTGAAGCGAAACCGGTGCCACTTACCGATCACTACATATACCTCACGCCTCCGGAACTAACCGGTGTAGAGGAGTAATTTTTCCTCCCGATGCCCGTGCCTTAAATTAACCGGATGCGGAAATTCAGTTGTGAGATGCAAAAACACCCCAATCCATATTCCTGAAAAAAGGGTGGTTTATCTTTCTATATCATACCCCAGCCGATTAAAAAATGCCTCTCCAAGAATCTGGTTGATTACCTTTTTATCTCTCTCCGGCAGCAGTTCCCTGTACGTCTGGTTCTTGTAGTACTTCAGCCGGGACGCATTGAACCTGCGGCTCATCGAAACCTTTTCTACATTTTCGTACGCAGGGAGGACGGGCGGCAGACCGGTAAATTCAGCCACTTCATTCATTGCAGACGGCAGGTCGTGAATCAGGTCTTCATACCGGATAATTTTCACCTTGTCTGGAGCCTCCTGGCTAAAGTCGGCCCACTTTTCGTAATAATGAAGGTAATCGAAAACAAAATGCGAGTTCAGGTCTTTACGAGAGCGATAAAAGTCATTCTTCCGGGCAAAACGATCGTAACTCAGGTACCAGCTGTACGGATTTTTAACAGTAACCAAATACTTATTGGCTTCCCTGCCCGATAGTTCTTTTACGTGCTCGTGAAAAGAGTTGAAATCGGGATAATGAAAAGTGTTATAATATTTGGGCTCGGGGATTAAAAACTTATAATCGTGCAGGCGGAAGTGTTTGTGCAGGGGAAGGCAACGGGCATATTTATCGTTAACAGGCGTATATTCTGCCAGGTTTTTTTCAACCAGTTGTTGAAAATAATTGGTAGCGGATCGCTGGATACCCGCAAAGTATAATCTTTTGAAATGGTCAGCAGATTCAGCCATTAACCTTTGCTATTCAAATGAAAAGTAAACTAAAACTTATCGCTTTCATCCGTCAGGAACGGCCCGAAATAGTGTATTACCAACCTGGCCTGTTCCCGGTGAACAAGAACCAGTTGTTTTATGATAACGGGTCGAACGCTATTTCCAGCCGCTGTACCCGCGCTTCAGGTTGCGGCGTTAGCGTAAAGTAGAGGTGCAAGGTACCGTTTGCACCCCTGATGTTGAAGGACCCCCGAAGTTGATTTTCGGGCTTTAATGCCGTTACTTCCTGCACATCACCCACCCTTTTCAACATTTTTTCGGCTTCTTCAATCCGTTTATCGCGGGAGCGATCCCGGTAAAAGTTTTCGGCAAGCAAGTCTTTTTCAAGCGTATTGTCCCAGGTTTGCAACAGGTTTACTACCTGTTCTTTTCGCTCTTTTAAAACAGCTGATACCGGAAGCTCACGGGGTTTGAGGTCCAGGTCCTGAAAAATAACGGGCAGTATTTTCTCCCAGGGCCAGGGCGAGGTGTAAGTCCGGTTGCAGAATGCCATAAAACCAATACCCAGTTCCGGGTAAAATTTGTAATTACTGCCAAAACCGGGTAAAGCACCGCCGTGCCCCACCTGGAAAGTGCCTTTACAGTCCTTGTTAATTCGCAGGCCATAACCATAACCGACCAGTTGCGGGCACGGATTACCGTTCCAGTTGGTAGCATCGGCATCGAGCCGGGAAAACTGCGGGGTGTGCATTTCCCTGAGGCTACTTCTTTTAACCGGCCCGTTATCTTCGTTGCTTCTTGGCGGCCAGGCCGAAAGGTGAAAACTCACGTATTTGCTGAAATCTTCAATGGTTGTTATGATTCCGCCCATTGCCCCGTAAATGCCGTGATGCAGCATCGGCTCCTTTTTGTATTTCCCATCTTCCCAACGATAACCGATAACCAGTTCCTCGTTGGGTACGTTATCGATTTCCCACCGGGTATTATTCATTTCCAGGGGGATAAAAATTTCCTTCCGGATGTATTCCTCGTAAGGCATGCCCGAAACCCGCTGAACAAGCAGGCCCAGCATGGCAAAACCGGTGTTACTGTATTCGTACCCGTAAGCGGGTACGTTGCTGAAAGATATTCCAGCCTTCATTAAATCGGAAAGCATTTGTTCCGGTTCCTCGAGCTGGCGATCGCCCCAGGGGTTATCTTCCGGGAAGCCGGCAGTCATGGTGAGCAGGTTCTTTATTTTAATGGGGGGTGCATCGGTAGTCAGGTAGCGCAAACTGTCGGCTTCCGGAAGGTAGCGGGTAACTTCATCTTCAAGCGACAGCTTCCCGGCATCCCGAAGCTTAATGACGGCCATGGCCGTAAAACTCTTGGTCATGGATGCAATGCGAAAGGCCGATGCGGTTGAAGCAGGAATTTCCTCTTCCCGGTTAGCCAACCCGTAAGCGTCTGCCACCACCAGTTCGTTATCTACTACAATGCCCCAGCTTACGCCGGATAGGTGGCGCTCGTTGGCATGCTCCACCATCAATTCTTTCAGTTTCGGGGCAACAGACCGGAGCTGCTGCTTCCGGTTATCTTGTTCAAATACCGGCGGAATGTAAGGGCCGGTAGCTACCGGGACGGAAGGGCTCTTCGACCCGGAATGAGCAGCTGATAATTCCTTCTTCTGCCCGGGCTGGCACCCGACCAGGAAAATAATAATTATAGATATAGATAACTTTAATAAATAAGCAGGCATAATAAGCAATATAAATCTAACTCGATTTTATAATTACCGGACAGTTTCCGGCACAACGCTAGATACGCATTTCCGGTTGATTATTAAGAATATTTACCCCGCTATCAGCGTCGTTCACCTGAATGATAAATCCTTTTTTGCGGCTTATGATAACCAGGAAAAGATTTCCGACGGTAATCATTACCCCATTTCAAACAAGTTCTCCCGCCCAGGCATACAGGATAAGTGGAAAACGCATCGAGAGGGCGGCCGTAAATTTTAAGGTATTTAACCCGGTTTTTTCAAAACAGCATCAACCCGAATATTTTTTCCATTAAAACCCTCCCTGATCAGGGGGTCAGCGTGCCAGACATCGAAAACGTGGCTTTGAATATTACAACGATTATGCGTCACCAGGCCTTAATTACCCGTGACCAGGCCTCGATTATTGTTCACCAAAGGGTCGTAGCTTAAAATAATGCAACGGTTATGCGTAACCAAAGAGAAGTTATGCGTAACCAAAGGA
>CAZIWJ010000049.1:0-18360 GCA_964542855.1 uncultured Roseivirgaceae bacterium | reverse complement strand
GTACTTGAACAACGAATTGAAAAACGCAGAACGCAACAACAGGAAAGGCATTATGAGCAACAAATACCGGAACATTACCTGCAACAGTTAAACGACAAGTATGAACAATGGGTCAGGCATTATGATAAAAGCCCGGTCATCACCCTGGATGGCGACGAAATGGATTTCGTGAACCGGCCGGAACACGCTCGCCATATCATTCAGCAAATAGAATTGACCATCGGCAATTAAGCTACTGGTTTTTAATGGGTTAAAACTTACATTGCTTTTAAACTAACCTGGCTTGCCCTGGTGTTTTTTTCGTTAAGTTTAAACAACCAGGAAGAGTTTCGCAGGGATGAAAGTACTTCGTTTACAATTATATTCATCATTAGGAGTAGCCATTGCTTTACTTAGTCTGGCTGTGCTGCTTCAAACTCTTTTTGGTGAAAATTTCAGGGGAAAAGACCTTTACCTTGAGGATATAAAGCAGAACGTTTCCAGGGCACTATTCTCACTCAACAACGAGGCAGAGCGCCTGCAACAGGAAATTATGCAGAGCAACATCCGGAATTTTCCTGATTCCCGGTTTCCTTATTTTGTTTACGAAAAAAATTCGCTGCAGTACTGGTCTGAGTTTTCATTTACTCCCGCTGAGGAGCAGGTGAATGATACCTTTTTCCTGCGATTTGTAGAAAATGGCGACAGCCAGTTTGTTGCCCGTAAAAATGAATTCTCGTACAGCGGACGGCAGTACATGCTGCTGGTTTATCTTCCCCTGTACACCAACTACCCCATTGAAAACCAGTACCTCCGTGCCAGTCCGAACCCCGATTTATTTTACCAGGAGAGCATCAGCCTGAAGCCACCGGAAAGTGGTCAGCAAGAAGATTATGCTATTCAATTTAACGAGGAGGTTCTCTTTTACCTTACACTACCCGATTATAACAAGGAGTATACTTCACACTCCACCTCCCGCTCGTTTCAAACCTTGCTGTTTATCATTTACCTGCTCGGACTGGCCTTGTTAGTATACAACTTTTTTATGCATATTAACCGGCTATTTTTTAGTAAAGATACTCACGTACCAAAGGGACTGTTGTACCTGGTAGTAGGCTTGCTGGCATTGCGGCTGGTGTTATTGTATTCTGGCTTCCCGCAAAATATTATTTACCTCCCGCTTTTCGATGGAAAATACTATGCGTCCTCTTTTTTGCATCCTTCGCTGGGCGACCTGTTTATAAATGCAGTATTCGTACTCATTATTACCGTTTACCTGTTTGTCAGTTTTAACCGTGTTAATTATTTCAGGAGTATTCTCAAAAAAAGCCAGTACGTGAAACAGCTTACGGCCCTCGTGGTTATTCTCCTGTCCTTACTCGCTACCTACCTGCATTACTACTTTTTCAGAACGCTTTTCCTCGATGCCGACTGGTCGATGGATATAACCAAAAGTATAGAGTTTTCCCCGCTGAAAGTAGTGAGCCTCCTGGTCCTGGTAATCA
Organism: uncultured Roseivirgaceae bacterium; assembly: GCA_964542855.1. Classification (GTDB taxonomy): domain Bacteria; phylum Bacteroidota; class Bacteroidia; order Cytophagales; family Cyclobacteriaceae; genus CAZIWJ01. The sequence continues at coordinate 16,876 of CAZIWJ010000049.1, read as the reverse complement.
ATTCCAGTGCTTACTTTCTCTTTTCCCATACGCTGATCCGGTTGCTGGTTATTCTCATTAAATCGCCACAAACCGGCGTGGTGTTGTTTTTTACGAGTATCATCCTGCTGGCCGTTTCTCTCATTATAAATTTTCCGCTGTTCTACCTTTTAACGGCCCTGGTTATTTTTACTACCCTGCTGTACCAGCTAAACCTGCCACGCTACCTTCAGCGTTTTTCCTACATTAGTTTCCTGTACCTGTTTACTGGTGCTTTACTCAGTGCTGTGGTTGGGGCCATTTCCATGTATGATGCCAGTAGTGAAATGCTGGTTGATAATAAACTGAAGTTTTCTAACCAGATTTTACTGAAAAATGATATTCTGGCCGAGTACCAGTTACACGAAGCTTCTAAAGATATTGCCAGCGATTTGCTGGTTAAAGATCGGCTGAGTAACCCACTTGCTTCCCGTGAAATTATCAGGGAGAAAATTAAGCGGTATTACCTCAGCAATTATTTCAACAAGTACCTGGTAACGATTCATATTTTCGACAAAGAAGGAGTAGCCCACAACATTAATAAGCCCGACCTGGTAAAATATCGTAACGATTACCAGCGTCCGCAATATGCTACCGACTACCCTGATATTTATTTTTTCAACGAGGAAAGTGGTCCTTTTCTCAACGCTTCAGGTGCCCGCCGTTATTTCAGTTTTGTTACGGTTCGTCAGTACGATGTGCCTGTAGGGTATATTGTTATTGAACTACAACCCAAACGGATTATCCCGGACCAGGTATACCCCGAACTATTTGTGGATCGCCGCTTCACGCCAGCTTATAACACCCGGCAATTCGATTACGCGGTTTATGTTAACAAAAAATTGCAGTATTCCACCAGTGAAAGGGCCGTAAAGCTGAATAACATTGAAGATGTTTTCAGCAAACCCGATGCACAGGTTAAAGTAGCAGAAAAAAATGGCCTTCATTACCTTGTGCACAGGATCGAAGATAAAACCCTGGTTATTACTTCCCCGAGCTTCGGACTGAACGAAGGGGTTTCCAATTTTTCTTTCTTTTTCCTGGTGTTCGTCAGTGCCATTCTGGTTTTACTGATTATTTTTTCGGTCTACTTCCTTGTTCAGCGCGTAAACCTGAACTTTGCCGCAAAAATTCAGCTTTACCTCAATGCCGCATTTTTCATGCCCCTGCTGGCGGTGAGCATTACAACCCTAAGTATTATCAGCAATAGTTACGTGGAAGCGGTTACCAGCCAGTACCTCAATCAGGCCAGTCAGATTGGCAATAATGTAGCCAACGCAATAGATGATTTAAAAGAACAGGACATACAACAGGAGGAATTGCGTACCCTGGTGAACCGAATCGCCAAAAGTATGGAGTTAGACCTGAACGTGTTCAACGAACAGGGCCAGCTCATCATTAGTAGCCAACCTCTTATTTACAATAACCAGTTACTTTCCAGGTACATTAATTATGCTGCTTTACAGGACATCAGGCAGGAGGGCAAGAGTAAAGTTATATACGATGAATCGGTTGGAAAGCTGAATTACAAGTCGGCGTACATCGCTATTCGTTCCTTTAAAGATGGCCAGTTGATAGGAATACTGAGCATCCCATTTTTTGAGTCGCGCGATCAACTAGCGGTTCAGATTGCCGAGATATTAACAAACATCGTGAATATTTTCACCTTCATCTTTATTATTTTCCTGATCATTTCCTACCTGGCTTCCACTCTGCTTACTTTTCCGCTGCAGTACATCACCCAGAAGCTGCGCCGCACTACGCTATCGAACTACAATGAACCGTTAACCTGGGACGCCAACGATGAAATTGGTTTAATGGTAAGCGAATACAATAAAATGCTGGTTAAACTGGAGGAAAGCAAAGCTGCCCTGGCTAAAAATGAAAAAGAATCGGCCTGGAGAGAAATGGCCCGGCAGGTGGCCCACGAAATAAAAAATCCGCTCACCCCCATGAAATTGAACCTGCAACACCTGAAAAGGAAAATGCAACACGATTACAATAAGGGCATACAAAGCGATGATGTACCCCTGCTTTCCCGATCCATCAGCAACCTCATTGAACAGGTAGATACACTAAGCGATATTGCCAGTTCATTTTCTTCTTTTGCAAAAATGCCCATCCCCAAACAGGAACGCTTCGAGCTGGGTTCTGTGGTAAAAAGCGCAGTTGGCCTCTTCAGGGGAAAAGATTGTACCATTCACCTCGATATTGATCGTGGTTTTTACATAGTAGAAGGTGACAAGCAGCTTATGAGCCGGATTATTAATAACCTGTTGATTAATGCGCAGCAGGCAGTTCCCGAAAGCCGGCAGCCGGAAGTATCGGTTCGAATACAAAAATCTGACATCAATGTCATCCTCATCACCATCAAAGACAATGGTTCGGGCATTCCTCCCGATGTTCAGAAGAAAATTTTTCTCCCCAATTTCAGCACTAAGTATTCAGGCTCGGGTATAGGATTGGCTATCGCCAAGAGGGGGATAGATCACGCTGGTGGGCGTATATGGTTCGATACTTCGGCAGAAGAGGGCACTACATTTTACATAGAACTTCCCCTGATTGCTGAATACAGCATTTAATTTCCTGCCCCGGTACTGACTTGTAGCTAACCCCTACGATAAAAGGGTAGATAAAATTGCTTTTCATGAGATTTAAAAGGTTAAAGTAATGCTCTACTTAACGAGCTGAATGCAAATAGTAGTAGTGTTATAGATTAAAAAGGTACAACTTCATAGGCTGTACCTTTTTTGTATTCAACGGGCTCATTAATTTAAAACTTAAAGAGAAAAATAGCTGTTTATGAAACTATAACTGGTTTAAGTCTATCTGTATGGAAGTAATAGCTGAAAAAGTTCCGGCGCTGAATAATAAGAAAGTCGTTAATATTCTATCCATTGCTATTCCACTGGCTGTAGCCCTGCTCATTGGAATCCGGCAGAAAGTACCACTTGGGGAGTGGACTACCATTATACCTCACCTGAATGGCGTAATTAATACCCTTACCTCAATTACGTTAGTTAGCGGGCTGGTGGCGATTAAACAAAAGAAAATGACCGTTCACCGAACATTCATGTATATTTCTTTTGCCCTGGGCTCTGTTTTCCTGGTTACTTATATTCTGTACCATATTTCTAACCCGTCTACTTCTTATGGTGGGGATGGAGCGGTTCGCTACCTGTACTATTTCTTTCTTATTACCCACATCGGGCTTTCAATTGTGGTGGTACGTTTCGTGTTACTGGCCCTCTATTATGCCGTAAACCACAAGTTTCAGGATCACAAGCGAATTACCCGGATTGCTTTTCCAATTTGGCTGTACGTGTCGGTAACCGGGGTTATCGTATATCTGATGATCAGCCCTTACTACGGATAAAAAAAGGGAGTGTTATTTCCTCTCCCCGTTTCTTTAATCACATCGTGTTTTACTGCTTTACTTCAGGCTGATACTGTCAGCCTGGTACCTGGTCATGGTCATTAAAGCCATGTGAATATGAAGATTAAAAGCATCTTCGTTCATCTGGCTGGCATTGTCCTCCCAGTTTAGCTTAAGTTCATTATTTTCATTGAGCTCTGCTTTACAGTAGTTAGAATTAAACACTTCCATAGTTGCTTATTGTTAATTTCACTTTCCGCTCAAGTATTCGAAAAGCATTCCAAAGGTAAGGTTTTGCTTATTCAACGAGCTAATTCACTGATAATGAATGTAAGAAAATCCGAGTATACTCAGAAAAATGAACTCCTGTTTTCCCGGAAGTGAATTATTTTCCCAAATTGGGCTAAACTTGTTCCGGGCAGTTAACCAAATCCGGTAATTAGTAATATTCCAGGTTTAATGAATGTAATAGTACTTTGGGGAGCGTACTTGCTTTACTATGTAATTCACCCGGTTTTACGACTAAACATGCGTCTTATTACCCAAAACCGATAGATGGTCTGTATTTATGAAGAATGATGAACTCAAGAAACTGAGCAAGGAAGAAATAAGAAAAAGAATAAACGTATTCCAACTGATCAATAACGTTATGATTGGCTTCATTGCTGTGGTACTGGTTTCCATTGTGGTACTAATTATCCAGGGGAAGTCTTTTAGTCCTTTTACTGGTTCTCCCCTGTTGTTAGCCATCATTGTTTACGCCAACCTGCGAACCATTAAAGGATTAAAACAGGAACTGGACAATCGCTGATCCGGGCTTACACTGCTGGCATTATCACTAGCCCCATCATTTAACCGTCCAGGGCTTGGGGCCGGAAAGTAACTGGTCCAGGTTGCCGTTACCTTTAGCTTCGCGTTGCTCGTTAATCTGGTTAATCAGGCACTCGTCGTAAGTGAGGCGTTTTTCCTGGTAAAAAACCCCGAAAGGCCGCGGCAGCGCTTCTTTTTCCGTACCGTATTCAAAGAACTGGGTAAGCAGGGAAGCCTTTACTTTATCGGAGCTATCGTGCACCCAGCAGTCGTCGGCTGAATACCCGTTTCCAAATTCAACTACCCTGGGGTGGAACCCGTCCAGGATAATTCCCATATCCTGATCGGCCCCGAAAACCAGGGGCTCACCCGGTTCCAGGAACAGGCTGTGATTGGCTTTATCGCCTTTCATCCCGTAATTATCGAAAGCTTCATTGTTGAATACTTTGCAGTTCTGGTATATTTCCAGAAACCCGGTTCCCCGGTGTTGGTGAGCAGCCTGAATCACCTGGCGCAAGTGTGCCGGATTGTTGTCTATTCCTCTGGCCATAAACGTTCCCGAGGCACCCAGTACCAGTTGCAGCGGATTGAACGGATGATCAACCGAACCCGCTGGGGTAGATTTAGAAACCTTTCCCTTAGGAGAAGTGGGCGAATACTGCCCCTTGGTGAGGCCGTAAATTTCGTTGTTGAATAACAGTAGGGTAACGTCAAAGTTTCTTCTCAATAGGTGAATCAGGTGGTTACCACCAATAGCCAGTGAGTCGCCATCGCCGGTAACAATCCAGACATCAGTTTCCGGGCGCGCGGCTTTCAAGCCACTGGCAATTGCCGTGGCCCGGCCGTGGATACCATGAATACCGTAAGTATTACAGTAATAGGGAAAGCGGGAAGAGCACCCGATACCCGAAACAAATACAATATCATCGGGCGACAGTCCGTTTTCGGCCAGTACAAACTGCACCTGCTTCAATATACTGTAATCGCCACATCCCGGGCACCACCGGATATCCTGCTCGCTGGCAAAATCTTTTGCGTTAAGGGTACTAGTTGTTGTAGACATGGGGTGATGGTTTGGTGATGGCTGTTTTAATTTCTTCAACGGTAAAGGGCATTCCCTTTACCTTGCTTAATGGTTCGGCCGGAACCAGGAAACGTTCCCGGACCAGCTTCACCAGTTGCCCCCGGTTCATTTCCGGTACGATAATACGGCGGGCTTTACTCATTAAAATACCCAGGTTTTCGGGAAATGGCAGGAGGTAGCGCAAATGAACGTGGGCAACCGAATAGCCTTCTTCCAGTAATTCCCTCACCGCGGTTTCTATTGCGCCGTAGGTAGAACCCCATCCAAGAATAAGTACTTCAGCGTTGGCTGGCCCACGGTTTACAATTTGCTGGGGGATATAACGAGATACGGCATTCACCTTTTGCTCCCTGATCAGCACCATCTTTTCGTGGTTTTCTGCGTCGTACGATACATCGCCGGTGTCTATTTCCTTCTCCAGCCCACCTACCCGGTGGGCCAGTCCCGGGCTTCCAGCTGTTGCCCATTTACGAACCTGCCGTTCGTCGCGAGAGTAAGGCAGGAATGTTTCTTCTTCCCGGTGTTTGGCGTAAGGAATGTTGAACCTGGCCAGGTCGTCGCTTTTTGGGTAGCGCCAGGGTTCAGCCCCCTGGGCAATATAACCATCCGAAAGCACCATTACAGGGGTCATATGCTCCAGAGCAATACGGGCAGCTTCGTAAACCGTACTGAAAGTATCTTCGGGAGAGACTGCCGCCAGTACCGGCATGGGTGCCTCGCCGTGGCGGCTGTAAAGCGCCTGAAATAAATCGGCCTGTTCAGTTTTGGTTGGCAGGCCAGTGGAAGGGCCTCCCCGCTGAACGTTAACAATCACCATCGGTAGTTCCAGCATCACCGCCAGTCCCATCGCCTCGGTTTTTAGCGATAATCCGGGACCGGAAGTAGCCGTTGCACTCAACGAACCAGCGTAAGAAGCACCCACGACAGAACACATAGCAGCAATTTCATCTTCCGCCTGGTAAGTCTTTACCCCAAAATTTTTATGTTTCGATAGTTCATGCAAGATATCAGAGGCCGGGGTAATGGGATATGAACCGTAGAAAAGCTCCAGGTTATTCCGCTTAGCCGCCGCAATCAGGGCCAGGGCCACCGCCTGGTTGCCATTAATGTTCCGGTAGTTCCCTTTGGGTAACCGGGCCGGTTCCACGTTAAAACGGGTGGTAAAAGTTTCCCGGGTTTCCCCAAAGTGGTAACCGCTAAGCAACACGTGGATGTTAGCATCGGCCAGCTCAGCCTTTTTAACAAACTTGTTGCGTAGGAACTGGATGGTGTTACCCGGTTCCCGGTTAAACATCCAGTAAATGTAACCCAGCACGAACATGTTCTTGCAGCGGTCAATTTCTTTTTTTCCCAGCGATGTGTCCTTCAGGGCCTCCCGGGTCATTTTGGTTACATCGATCTGGTGTACATCGTATTCGGCCAGGGTATTGTCGGTCAGTGGATTTTCCTGGTCGATAAATTTAGCCAGTTTCAGGTTTCGGTTATCAAAACCGCTGGTGTTGGCGATTATAATTCCGCCAGGCTTCAGGTTGGAGAGACTAACTTTCAGGGCAGCGGCATTCATAACCACCAGCACATCGTACTGGTCGCCAGGAGTGAATACTTCCACACTTCCCATTTTCAGCTGGAAGCCGGAAACACCGGAAAGGGTGCCCTGCGGGGCGCGGATGTCGGAGGGGAAATTAGGAAAGGTACTGACGTCATTCCCGTATATTTCGCTGGTTTCGGTAAACTGGCCACCGGTAAGCTGTATCCCGTCGCCCGAATCGCCGGCAAACAGGATAACTACTTCTTTTTTTCGGGTATAAGGTGTTGTTTTCATGGGCCTGTATGTTCAGTTCTTGAAAAAACTGGATATTACAGATCAAAACAATGACCTTAATCGGTAGCAAACAGTGACAACAACCGGTTTAACGGGTTATTGTACCCCAAAATTATAGAAATGGTTAACCGGCGCACTTCCCTTACCCAGCTTTTTATTGCTACCCGCTTCTAGCGCCGCATGCAGGTAATGCGTGGCTTTTCTAACGGCTACCGTAAGGCTATCGCCTTTCGCCAGGTTGGCAGCAATAGCTGAAGAAAGCGTACATCCGGTTCCGTGCGTGTTATTGGTTTGAATTCGCTGCGATTCGTAAAGAACCAGCTCATCATCGGGGTAACAGTACAGGGCATCAACCAGCGGGCTTTCCCGTAAATGGCCGGCCTTCAGTAAAACCGACACCTTGTATTTTTTTCCCAGTTCAGGGGCTACCTGGAACATCTTCTCCTGATCTGAAATCTGGGTATCCATTAAAATTTCCGCTTCCGGAATATTCGGGGTAATTACTGTAGTTGAGGGAATAAACGCTTTTAACGCTTCAATGGCTTCTTCCTGCAACAGCCGGTCGCCCGAGGTAGCCACCATCACCGGATCGAGTACGATTTTGGGTACATTATACTCGCCCAGCGCTCGCTTAACCGCGGCAATGATAGCGGGCGAATGCAGCATCCCGATTTTAATTGCATTCGCACCTATGTCGGAAAGTACCGAATGAATCTGGCTGCTGATGTGCTCTACCGGGACTGAAAAAATATCTTGGACTCCCTGCGTGTTCTGGGAAGTGATAGCAGTGAGAGCAGTTGCCGCATAAGCCCCATTTGCACTGATGCTTTTAATGTCGGCCTGGATACCAGCCCCACCGCCGGAATCGCTTCCGGCTATACTGAGAACAACAGGATAAGTATTCATGCTTAGACAAAGTTATTGGTTTAAAAATCGGAACCCAGTAAATCAGGCCCGGCTTACTTTTGCTTTTTCTTTTAACAAGGAAGCGTTCAGCAGGTACAACTGATCGATCAGGTTCGTACGGAATGATCCGGGCAGTTTACCTTTATCGGTAGCTTCTGCACCCTCTCCGGCAACTCCCATGCTTAAGCAGGCAACTACCGACGCCTGCAGATAATCGTTACCGGCCCCGCAAAAGGCAGCAACCAGTGCTCCCAGCATACAGCCCGAACCAGTAATCAGTTGCAGCATCGGACTGCCATTATCAACCAACCAGGTTTCTTCTCCGTCGCTAATGGTATCCTGCTTACCACTGGCAACCACCACACAATTCCATTCTTTGGCCAACTGGCTGCAGGCTTTAGCTGCGTCGCTACCTTCATCGATGGAATCTACCCCGCGGGTTTTACCTTGCATCCCTACCAGGGTTTTAATTTCCCCAAGGTTACCTTTCACTACCGACAATTTTCCTGCTTTACGGATTTCCTCAACGAAAGAAACCTTATTCGGAATGGCTCCGACAGCAACAGGATCAATAATAATCGGTACATTTTTCTCCGTAGCTCCTTCTACTGCTTTTAACATGGCTTTCTCCTGCTCACCGGTAAGGGTGCCCAAATTCAAATAAACAGCACTGCTGATGGTACTGAAACCGTGCGCTTCTTTGGCCGATTCAACCATAGCCGGGGAAGCCCCCAGCGCCAGCAGGCCGTTTGCCATGTCGTTTATGGTTACGTGGTTCGTAATGGCGTGAACCAGGGGTGTTTGTTTTCTTAACCGGGTAATGCTATTAAATAATTGATCTGAAACTTCCATACTAAATAAATGCAGTTTTAAATTTTTCGTCCTCTAAATCGGTAATGCCAATTTCACGGAAGAAATGCAGAATGGGCAGTTCTTCTTTGTAGCTTGACGTAAAATCGGGGTTGAAACATTTAATGGTAGCCAATAATATTTCGTCCATTAACTCGGAAGGCTCTTCCATGCTAAACTGGTAGTAAATTGAAGAAACTTCTTGCGGGTTGGCCTGAATATAGCGGATAGCCCGGCGGATAGCTTCGGTAAACTTGTTTACTAATTCCTGGTTATCGGAATAAAACTGTTTGGTAACGAAAATATCGAGTCCGCAAAAGTTGGCAAAACCGGCCGTTTCTGCATCCATGTATACCATCGGCATCCCTTCATACCCGGCTTCAATACCTTCGAAGTTGTAAAAGTATAGCCAGGCCGCGTCAGCCCCTTTTTTAATGTGATCGATCAGGTAAAAATCTTTGGCTTCGAAAATCACTTGTTCAGGCGTTACCTCAAAACCATTTTTCCGGGCGTAACGCTGAATAATTTCCAGCCCGATGCGGTTAGTTTTTTCATTAGCCACGGGGGTTGCCACGTGAATAACTTCTCCTTGCTTAAGTTTGGAGTATGAGGATTTTTTCACCATTACCCCACCCCGGGTTTGAAAGAAAGTACCCAGCGTTAGGAAATTTTCGTTGTACTGTTCAATCAGGTGCAAAGGTTCATTGGTAGCCAGTTCAATGTTGCCGGTTAATAATTCACTTAATCCGTCGTAATGGGCGTCTGGTACAACAATTTCCAAGTCATTAATTCCGGCTTCCTCAATAAAACCTTTTTCTTTGGCCACGATCAGCGGCAAATGGTCGGGGTTCAGAAACCATTCTAATGCTATTTTCATAAGAGATATATTTAGGAGTTACTAGTTAATTATTTCTAATAAATCGTTCACCTGTTTCTTGATTGATGGACCCTGAAATACTGCCGACACGCAGGCATAAAGGTGAGGTTCGTAAGGTTTAATCTGGGAAATAGTGGCCTTATTTATCCCCCCGATAACGCATACCGGTTTGTTGAGTGAGGTTTTAGCCTGTTCGAGTATATCCCAGTTTATCACGTCCGCTTCAGGCTTGGTAGGGGTTGGAAAGAAGGCCCCGAAAGCCACGTAATCGGCTCCTTGCTCTATAGCCCGTCGGGCCAGTTCAAGGCTGCCGTAACAGGATACGCCCAGCACACCATCGGACCCCAACGCTGCGCGGGCTGCTTCCACCGTACCGTCTTTTGCACCTACGTGGAGGCCTTGTAAGCTCAGTTTTTCAGCCAGCTCAACCCGATCGTTAAGTACAAACAGGGCTTCATACTGCCGGCACAACTCCTGAAGTTCATTACAAATTCCTTCTATTTCATGATTGGCAGCCGATTTGTTGCGGTATTGTAAAATTTTTGCACCGGATTCCAGGGCTTCTCTCGATTGATCTACTACCGTTTCATCGGGCGTGAGGGCTTCATCGGTAATAGCATACAACCCTTGCAGTAGTTTCAGTTTTTCTTTACTCATAAGTTCACGAAGTGTTATAAATGCAAAAAACCGCTTCCTGACCTGCAGAAAACGGTTTACAATTCCACTACACTACCGTGTGTAAAATAATGTTTTGTTACCGTTTCCCTACGCTGTTGTTAAACAGATCAGGTTGTGAGGGTATGATCTCAGTCCTTGGGACACCCCTAACAGTTTAATTAGCTATTACGCAATACTATATACAGGGTTATGCTTCCTGTGCTACAACTGTTTCTTTTTGGTTTACAATTTCGGTTTTATAAAAATAGTAAGTGCCGGCAATAGTAACCAGCAGGTAGGCAACAACCAGCACATTACCACCGACTAAGCGGATACCCATTCCAAACCAGTTGCCGTTCAGGAAAATCAATGCCAGTCCGGCCAGGGCGCGCCCCCACTCCAGCCATAAAGACTTTACATCCAGGTCCATGAGAGACGTAAAACCATATACCGAGGCAAACAGAAAGGCGCCGTATACCAGTAAATCAGGAAAACCAATAGCGGCAAAATTTGCAAACATATACAGCAACAGCCCGAGCGTGGCTACCAACTGGAACCACGACCAGGCAATAAGCCGGGAAGAAACCCGGGGGTTGTATTTGTTGAAGTGATACGGGTCGTCAATTTTGGTTGCTGGATAAGCTGCTGCCACGTCGGCCGGTCGCCAGCCCAGCGGCATAAACCAGATGCGCAGCTTATCCCACCAATTTGCCGCCCGCCAGGCATCGTGAACAAGCAGGAACAGATGCCTGAAGTTAATCTTCACTGGGTTCCAGGTTTGCATGGGCCGGGTAATGCCGTAAACCGGGGGAACGCCATCCAGTTCCTCCTGGAAGGTGCCGAACATCCGGTCCCACCAGGGAAAGATCTGACCCAGGTTCTTATCCAGGTATTCCGGGTTCAGCGCGTGGTGCACCCGGTGCTGCGAGGGGGTAATAATAGCGTACTCCAGCCAACCCAGTTTAGGAATGTAGCGGGTATGGTACCAAAACTGAAGGAACAGATGCAGGGGGGCAATCAGGTTAATGACTTTGGGCGGAACGCCGAGTAAGGCGGCTGGAAGTAAAAATAAGGAAAAGATACCGACCAGGTTCGATACCGACTGGCGCAGGGCACAGGGCAGGTTAAATTCCTCGCTGCTGTGGTGAATAGCATGCTTGTTCCAGAACAGGTTCACACTGTGGGCCAGCCGGTGGGTCCAGTAGCCCGCAAAATCGATGCACACAAAACCAACCAGGTACACCCACCAGGATGACGGCAATTCAACCAGGGCCAGGTGTTCTGCCATCACCTCGTACGATACAATAACAACCACCAGCCCCAGCGAATCTTTCACCACGTTGGTAATACCTGAACTCAGGCTGGCAATAGTATCCATATGACGAAGGGTAACGAACCCCCTGAAGTGCCCGTACAACGCCTCAATGATAATTAGTACAACAAATCCGGGAATGGCGTAAAGCAGGGCTGTAGCGTATGTTTCCATCTGGCTGTAGCTTGGTTTAATCAGTTCTACCCCTTACCATTTTGTGTGCTGGGAAGGGAACAGGTTCTATTAACTAATGTTGCACTTTAATATTTTAATATACTATATTCTAACAAGCTATGAAAACAGGAGTGTAGGCATTATTAACTCCCGGTAGAGAAACAAAAAAACCGACAGGTACCCTTTTTTACAGAGATAAACATACCTACAGACTATGATCTGATCGCCTGGCCATTTCCCTGGCTTGTAGCGGTAAAAAAACCAAATTTCAACAAGCTCTAAAATTTTTCCGCCCGTGCAACGGTTGGTTACTTCTACTCATCTACCCAACGAAGCGACTAAATTATGATGAAACTATCGCTACGGAAAAAGCAACATACCCTGAATGATATTGTGGGCGGCTGCTCCAGGAAGGAAAGCTGGGCACAGAAGGCCCTGTACGATCGGTATGCCGGGGGCTTTTATGCCGTTTGTATTCGCTACGTGAAAGATGAGGACACCGCTGAAGATATCCTGATTAAAGCCTTTATGCGAATCCTGGAAAAAATTGACCAGTACAGCGGTAAGGGATCATTCGAAGGCTGGATGCGAAGAATTGTGGTGAATGAAGCTCTTGGGTTTCTGCGAAGCACCAAACACTGGCAGCAGGAGGTAGACATTCAGTATGCCGATTATACTATTCAACGCGAACAGGATCATTTACAGGCCGAAGATTTAATGGCCATGGTACAGGCGCTGCCGGAAGGATACCGGACCGTATTTAACCTCTACGCAATTGAGGGGTACAACCACGCCGAAATTGCCGAACAACTCGGTATTAGTGAAAATACCTCTAAATCGCAGTACAGCCGGGCCCGGAAATTACTACAAAAGTGGATAGCAGCCCACGAACAGCTGGCCGATAGTTCTACCAATTATTGGCAGGAATATAACAAGATAGTGGTATGAACAAACGACATAAAGATATAGAACAATTATTCCGGGAAGGTTTACACGATCATGCTCAACCGCCTTCCTCCCGGGCCTGGAAAAAGCTGGAAAAAGAACTGGGCCACGAGAAGAAAGTACTGCCCTTATACTGGCGGGCTGTGGCCATACTTCTGCTTGCCGTGGGCATAGCAGTAGCCGGGTGGTTTATTCTTGAGCAACCAGCCCTTTACAACGCTGCACGACAAAAAGGGCAGAAAGAAATGCTGCCAAAAACCCGTTTTACCGTTCCCGATCCGGCCGTGGCTTCCGGAGCCACGGGCTCAGATGAGTCTGGAAGTTCAGAAGAAACCGGTAATGATATCAGCCCGGTGCCCCGGAAGCCGGTAAATTTACCGGTTGCAAACCAGGAGGCGACAGCTGATTTACAGCTACCGGATAGTAAATGGAATAATCAGCCCGTCCGGGAAAAAATTAGCCCCTTATCGCCCCGACAGCCTACCCTGGCCCAGGGAGCGGTTCCTGAACTGGACAATAAATTACGGCCGGGTGATCGGGGAATTACGGTGCAGTTTAAACCCGGAATCCTGGCCCGGACCAATGAAAGGGAGAAACAGCGAAACGTGCTTTTTAACCAAGTAAATAACCTGATTAGTGACATCAGCCTCGGCGAAATCCGGGATGCCAAGAATGAACTAATTGCCGGCCTCCTGAATCCAAAAAAAGGAAATAGAAAAACTTCTGACTAACCTTTATTTAACCCGAACAATTATATTAACCCAAAACTAATTTTACCCATGAATAAACCAGGAAAGGCAATACTGCTAACTTATTGCCTGGCTTTTACCCTCCCCTCTTTTGCCTACCCGGCGGAAAGCGGCAGCCAGCCCGATACGGTTATAGTGAGAACCGAAACAGGGGAAGAAGTAGTCATCATTACCAACGAGCCAGCCGAGAGCGAACTGGACTTGTTACAATCGCTCAACCTGAACGCCATTATTAGCGACCTGCGCAGTACTACCGATTCGCTGGGCCGCCCCGTACAGGTTGAAATCCGCGACGAAAATGGCCTGATGTACCGTACTTCTGAAGACATGAGCTTCGAGGAACGCATGGAAGCCTTTGAGCAACGCATGGAGGCATTTAGTGAACGCATGGAAGCCCAAACGGAAGCCATGATTGAAGAAAGAGAGGATGAAAAAAAAGAAGGAACGAAGCAAAACCTGGACGAAGAAGAAGGCGTGGCATTCAATAATCCGAATACCCGAGTAGAAGGCCGGTACCTGGGTACTTCCTTTACCGCGGTATTCGATTTCGGTGTAAACAATTACATGAATACTGATGGTGGATTTCCCGATGAAACCAACGAACCCTATACGGTAAAGCCTTTCGGTTCCTGGTACGTAGCACTGGGTGGTTTATATAGCACGCACGTGGGAGGCCCCCTGTTCCTGGAATGGGGAGGAAACGTAAGCTGGTATAATTTCAAATTTCAGAACGAAGACGTGGTGGCCCGAAAAAATAACGACCCTGGCCGGGTAACCTTTGAAACCGATCCACGCGATGTTAGAGCTATTAAAAGTAAAATTGTTGCCCCTTACCTGAACCTCAGTATTGTACCTACCCTGGATTTCTCAAAGAATATCAAAAACCGGGACGGCATGTTTAAAGATAGCTACTCGAACCGCGGGTTTAACATCGGTGCCGGGGTTTATGCCGGTTACCGAATTGGCGGTCGCAGCAAGTTTGTATTCGAGGAAGAAGGCAACCGACAGCGGGAGAAAAACCGCAACAACCTCTTCCTGAATAACTGGCGGTACGGGGTGCGGGCGCAGATTGGCTTCCGGGGGGTAGACCTCTTTTTCAACTACGACCTGAACAAATTATTTGCCAATGGGCGCGGCCCGGCTCTGAACGCTTTTAGCTTCGGGTTCACTTTCTGAAGAAACTCATAATGCGCGCAAGCGCTTTAAAATTGCTCGCGCGCAAATTTTACGATCTAAACCCGGCCATAAGTTTCTGGTTGCCGCGTAGTAATTTTTATTTGTATCGTTGAAAAGATGAATGGCTAAAATATTAAATCGTTGTTATTTAAACTCTACCTGAAATTTATTGCATTAACAGGGTGCTTCTTCCTTCAGGCTGTAGGTTGGTAACAGGTGTCAGCGGCAGGTATTTTTCCAGGAACTGGATAGTAGCCTGGGTTACCCCCTCCACATCTTCCGACTTCACGTACGACCCGATAACGTGATGCCCGGCTTCTGGAAACGCCTGCTTTACTTTCACTTCGCTGCCCAGTTGCCCGAACATTTCCAGCAGGGCAGAAACAGATACGATGTGGTCCTGGAATATGGCGTCTTTGTAGTAGTATCCCATAAAAACGGGTACTTTTACCTGGCGGTATATTTCTTCTTTCTGCGCTACGGCTTCCAGCAGCTGGCTCAGGGCCAGATAGCCGTTCAGGTGGTAATAATTAGACCAGTACAGGCTGTCGGCCCCAGTTCGTTCGCGGTAATTCACTTCGCCCAGCACCAGTTGCCCGATGGCTTTTCCCCACGCCCCCCGCAGCAGCCACAACTGATCGGCATAGTCGGTAACCAGCGGTGAATACATTAGCAGGGCAGCGATGCGGTCGTCGTTGGCCGCCAGCACCGGTAAGGCCAGCGTGGCCCCGGTGGAAGTGGCCATGATGATGCAGCTGTCGCCAAGCTTTTTTCCGATTGCAATGGCCTTTCGCACCGACTGCATCATATCTTTTACCGTTAGGGTTGCCAGCGCATCGGGGCCGGCAATTCCGTGCCCTGGCATCCGGTTCAGGTACAGGTTGGCCTCGTATCGCCTGGCCAAAGTTTCGTGAACAGGATCGCCCTCCTCCTGGCTGGCACTAAAGCCGTGCAGGTATACCAGGCTGTAAGCCGTTTTCTTTCCTACCGAATCGGCCCAGATAATCCGGGCCCCGTTATCAGTTTTAAGATCATGGTCTGCGGAATCGCGGGCAACCAATTCATCCAGTTCTTCCAGTGAAACCGGAAGATCGTAAGGAGACACATCCGGTATCACTTTGCCAATCCTGGGCCCGTTTGTGTAAACCAGCACTAGCAGAATAACGAGCACAACAAATCCGATAATAATTTTCTTAAACATGGGTCGTAAAGACATATTAATGGCGTTAAAGGCTGTTGCCATTTTTTATTAATTGCCAGCTCATTAGCGCAAACAAAACAACAAGCATAAAGGTAACAGAACTCCTGTTTTAATTTGCAGCCGTACAGTCAACATCCCACTTCCTTCCTGGTTTCGTTAAAAAGCACAAACACCTACAGAAAGATCTTTTGCGCCAATTTCGGTAACAGCGTTTTATGCTTTACAGTTTGCCCCGTTTCCAACAGAGCCGGCCGGTCAAATGGAAATCAGATCAACTTATTTATTAACAATTTAAATGTATTAACCATGACACGTTCAGAAAAAAACGTTTGGGAAATGGCACTGCGTGTGCTCTCCGTATTGAATGAAAGTGAGATTTCCTGGAGTAAATACCCTTTTATGGTTAGCCGTGCAGCCCGGTTAAACCAGTTAGTCAGTGAAATTAACGCTTCGAGCGAACAGGTGCTTTCCTAAAGCCGGAAGTGGACCGATGAGAAGAAGGCGGTGAAGGAAAAGTTACTTCTGTTATGCAAGCAGTTGCAGTATCCCATGAAAATTTTTGCTGCCGTTAGCTCAAAGGAGAACCTGGCGAACAACCAAAGAAACTTAAAGTAAAAGCCCGCGGGGCCGACAAGGACTTACTCGATAACAGAAAAGCCCTGCTTCAGCGGGTGCGGGAATTTGAAAATGATTTAAGCGATTACCTGCTTACGGCAACAATACTCCAACAAGTCGATGACGCCCTGGTCCGGTTAAAAAAAATAATGGTGTAACCGTTATCGGTCCTTCACCAGGTCGATACCTCGAAAGGAATCGATCGCAACCTGATTCAGCGCGTTTCATGGTACAGTTTATTACGATAAATAACCCGTTTTATCGAAAATTCGAATATGCCCGTACAGTAATTGACCGTCGGGCCA
>CAZIWJ010000048.1:0-18430 GCA_964542855.1 uncultured Roseivirgaceae bacterium | reverse complement strand
AGTACGCCTTCCTGTTTCTTATCGAGAGGAAGTAATTCGTTTTCGTTTTTAAGCAGTACCATGGATTTTTTTGCCATATCAAGGGCACCTTCCATGTGTGCTTTATTGTAGAGCAGGTCTTCTTCCCGTTCGGCACTGCAATACTTATAAGGATCATCGAATAACCCCAATTCAAACTTCACCTGCAGTATACGCCTTACTGCATTATCTACCACTGATTCCTCTACTTTTCCTGCTTTCACCAGGTTGGCCAGGTGGTTAACGTATGCGTACGACTCCATATCCATGTCTGAGCCGGCATTAGCAGCAATCATAGCTACTTCTTCAAGGTCTGCGGCATAGCCATGAGGAATCATTTCTTTTCCAGATGCCCAATCGGAAATAATGAAGCCATCAAACCCCCACTTTTCCTTCAGTATATTGCGCTGTAAAAACTCATTCCCGGTGGCGGGTATGCCATTTAATATATTAAAAGCATTCATTACTGTTTTCACGTCTGCTTCAACCGCAGCGATAAAAGGTGGAAAGACAACATTCCACAGCGTAGTGGTTCCAATGTCTACCGTATTGTAATCTCTTCCGGCCTCGGCAAAACCGTAACCGGCAAAGTGCTTGGCGCAGGCCGCAATAGTATTGTTAGCGGCAAGGTCGTTACCCTGGAAACCTTTAACCCGGGCTACGGCAACTTTACTACCCAGGAAAGGATCTTCCCCGGCTCCTTCCATTACCCGGCCCCATCGTGCATCACGGGAAATATCAACCATTGGGGCAAAAGTCCAGTTAATTCCCACGGCCGAAGCTTCAGTGGCAGCCATCCGGGCCGATTGTTCTATGGCCTCCAGGTCCCAACTGGCTACTTCAGCCAATGGGATGGGAGCCAGTGTTTTATGTCCGTGAATTACGTCAAGACCAAAAATAAGAGGAATACCCAACCTCGATTCATTAACCACCAGTTCCTGAAGTTTCCGCACTTCTTTGTGTCCACGCACATTCAAAACAGATCCAACCAACCCCTGCTTCAGGTGATCATATTTCATTTTTGCATCTCCCTCGCTCGGAGCCGGCCCGGTAGCTTCGAAAAAACCGTTATACTGGTTCATCTGACCAACTTTTTCCTCTAGCGTCATTTTACCCAGCAGTTCTTCAATTTGTTCAGAATAGTTAGTTTGGGCTTTGAGAGAATACGACAAAGTAGTTAGTATCAGTAGTAGTAGAAAATGAATTTTCTTTTTCATGAGTGCGCATTTATTACTCGATGCGTAAAGGTAAAAAAAAAGTGTAATTACGAGTTATTTAAACGAGCCATGAGTGCATTTCTGCGATTCCTGGCCACCGGAACCTGGCTCCCGTCGCTCATTACCAGGAAACAACCATCCACTTTAATGTATTGCTCCACAGCATTCAGGTTTACCAGGTGAGAGTGGTGAGAACGGAAAAAATTAAAGTCGTGAATTTTTGCCTCTATGTTTTTCAGGTTGCGCGACAACATAATACATGCCCCGCCTTCCATGAAAACATGCACATAACTTCCATCGGATTCGCAACGAATAATCCGATCCGGATTCAGTAATTGTAACCCTTCCGCACTGGGAAAAGAAATTTTCCGAACAGGTAGTTGCCCGCTTCTATAGCTAGTAAGGGGCTGAGCTACCTGATCAATTTTACGTTGAATCTTTACCTTTTGTATTACCCGGTTTACTTCTTGTAAGCTAACAGGTTTAAGGATATAGCCCACTGCCCCACACTGGTACGACTGAGCAGCAAACGAATTATCGCCGGTAACAAAAACTAAATAAAATGCCATTTTACACTGTTTTAGCATGTCGAAGGCATTCATGGCAGGAAGCTGTATATCAAGAAATACCAGTTCGGGCTCGTACTGGTTAATTAACCTGAGGGCTTCCGGGGCATCGGAAGCTGTACCCAGCAAAGTTAACTCGGGAAAGTGTTCTTTAATAATAGCGGCTAAAGCTGTTCTGCCAAATGGCTCATCGTCAATAATGAGGGTAGTGATCGGGGTCATATATCTTTTTTATTAACGGTAAAACTAACTTTATGCGGGTTCCACACTAACTGCACCTGCATTCAACGTTCGTTCGGGAAAAAAACACATCGAACGATCGGTTAGCAGGAAATGATCTGAGCTAATACCATCCAGTTTCCACTTTACACTGCCCAGAACAAGGGTAGTTAGTAAATAATGTCAGCATCCGCGCGCAAACCAACCCGGAAGGGCCTTTTCTGAAACAATTGAAATCACCGTTCATAAAATGAAATCTACAGGCTGTTGTTGATTTCATACCACGTACAAAACGGGGAGGGTATCACTAGTTTTTTTTTCGCAGGTTTGTAGTGTACTAATCAACAAACACATGCTCACTTCCCATTTACACTTTTTATTTTTCGTGGTGATTGCTTGGTTCATGTCCTCCTGTAGTCAGGAGGGCATGCCTACCAACTTTACAGAAAACCTGGGTTCACTGAAGCTTACCCTTCAGGTTAACCAGCAAATGAAAAATGCCCGTCAGCTGGCTGCCGATATTTCTCAATTTAGCGTTACCTTTTACACCGCTGCCAATGACGTTGCGGTTCACTATGACGCACTGGCCGATATGCCGGCTTCACTTAGCTTACCGGTAGGCGAATACTACGTAGTGGCTCACTCTAATAACCTGAAAACGGCAGCTTTTGAAAGCCCCTACTACCGGGGGCAATCCGGTTTGTTCAGTATTGAAAACGGACAGGAAAGGGCGGTTAACCTGGAATGTAATATTGCTAATAGTAAGGTAAGTTTGAATTACACCGAGAACACCCGGCAAAATTACACGAACATTACTACAACTTTATCTACAGTAGATACATCTCTGCTGCTTGATGTAAACGAAAGCCGATCTGTTTTCTTTGCGTCGGGACAGGATATTTCAGTAGAAGCCAGGATGAATTACGAAGAAAATGGGCAAACAAAGGAACACGTACTTTTCGGTAAAATACCTTCTCCCCTGCCGCGCCATCATTACCAGCTAACCATTAATGCTGATGCTGCTGATCAGGGCCGTGCAGGACTTGCCATTACGGTAAACGATTCCCTTGTAGTGAATGAGCTGGTGGTAGAGGATCAGCCTGTTAAAACCATTGATGAGCTGGTTCCTCACGACATCATTGTTACTGAAATTATGGCAAACCCAGATGCATTAAGTGATTCGGAGGGAGAGTGGCTGGAAATTCATAATCCTGGCAGTCAGGCAATTGATATGCAGGGCATTACGATTAACATTCCACCCAGTTCGTATACTTTCGATTCAAGCTTTTTACTTTACGGTAATGGATACCTTGTACTGGCCAATAGTGAAAATGCTGTGCCGGTCGTCGATATTGTTATGTCAACCGGCTTAAATAACTCCGGCGATATTATTACCATAGCTGGTAATGAAACTATCAGTACAGTTGATTACGGTACTTTTACCATTCCACCGGCTGGCGTAGCTCTTAGCCTGGATCGTTCATCGTACGTTAATTATCAACAGGGTATTTATTGGTGCGAGGCTACCGCAATATATAACACCGGCGATTACGGCACTCCGGGTGAAGTAAATTCATCGTGTCAGTAAAAAAGTTACCCCTGTTCGTTTTTAGTAATGTTGGTTGAAAGACAGAAAAAAAGGCCTCCGCGTGGAGGCCTTTTTTAAAAGTATATAATTTAGTGAATTTAGTCTACTACTTCACTGCGTCCTGAAATTCAGGACTGGTTGCGTAGTTGGTGAATTCCAGGTCGTTGATTGCCTTTTCTTTCAGATCGCTATCCATGGAAACTGCGTTAGAAAGGTTCTCATATACCTTGGCATCTTCTCCGTTACGAGCAGCAGCAATAGCCATTCCGTAGTGAGCAACAGCCATCTGGCTGTCTTCTTCCAGGGCCTGGTCGAAGCTGATCATGGCGTTGTCATAATCATCGTTTAACAACTGGGCCAGGCCACGGTTAAACAGGTTATCACTGGTTTCATTTGCATTGGAAAGCGTTAAGATAGCAGGCTCATACTCAGCCATTTTAATCTGTGCCATGCCTTTAACCCCGTTAATACCAGCAGTGTTTTCACGCATTGAAGGAGTCATTTCACTTGCTCTCATTGCTTCGTTCAATGCCTTCTCGTTATTACCCTGCACTAAAAGTACAACGGCCATGTTATTATGGGCCTCGGCATTATCACCTTTCTTCAAAGAAAGCTCAAACTGAGTCATTGCTTTTTCAGCCATTGACATCATATCGTCCATGTTTCCGGAACGCATGGCCTGCTCAAGGTATACCGCACCCAGATTGTTGTGTACTTCCCAGGTAGCTTCCTTTTTAGAGGCAGCAGTGTAGATTTTTTCCTTTTCATCCAGGGAAGGAGTCAGGCTGGCTCCGTACATCAGTTCTTCCAGCGAAAGCGTATCAGGGTTAACTGAACCTTCGGCAATCTGCTTCGACAGCACGGCAATCTGAGCATCTGACTTCTTTTCTTTTACTACCAGTACTTCCGTATCGGCCAGACGCAGTTTAGGATAAAGCTCTTTAAATACCTTATTGTAGGTAGGCAGTTGATGAAGTTCATCTTCTTTTTCTTCATAAGTGCCGGAACCATTAATGATATCGGCATACTCCTGCTTTTCTCCTGAAGTAATACCGTTGTAGCTTTGCAGTGAATCGAGGAAGATTGACCACTTTTCCACCTCAGGCTTCAGAATAAACTCAATAGAGTCTGCAACACCTTTATAATCGTACTTCTCCATATTACGCTGGTAGAAGTTTTCAACCACACCGGCACGATCTTCAGAAAGGTTGCTATTAACGCGGGTCATACCTTCGGGAGAGTGGGTTCCGGTAATTGTTACGGTTCGGGTTACGTTCTTATCGGCGATAAATCCTTCGTAAGCTTCGCCTCTTTCGCTTCGGGTTTCCGAACTACGCAGGTTAGAACGCCCCTGACGGAAGTAGAAATCGAAAGTTACCGGGATCAGCTCCTCGCTGTTGTCGTATCCGTGAAAAGCATACGCAGCGAAATAACCATTCTGTACCAGTTTAGAAGTAAGGATTAAACCCTCACCACCGGGTACAGGGAAAGGAACAGACTCCATTTCGTCGCCAGTTTCAGGGTCGGAGGCTACGCCGGTTACCATTAATTGGCCGGGGCTCATGCCTTCTTCGTAATCGAAGGCAAGTGTAGCAGATTGTACCGGCTCCTGTTCAGCAGCAGCAGGAAAATCTTCGTACTTGAATTCGATAGGATCGAGATTTACTTTCTCTTCACCATATTCGTAATAGGTGTTGATGGTGTAAACCTTGTCTTTTTTTAGCATTTTCAAAGGCAGCTTGGCTGTCATTTCAAATTCCACCTGGTCGGCATGTACTTCCAGTGGAGAAGGTGTTACGGTAAGCTCTTGCTCTTCTGCCAGCTTAATCATTTTCTTCAGGGAATTACATCCGGCGAAGAAAATCATGCTGGTAGCAAGTAGTAGGCTTAATACTCTGTTGTCAAATTGGTTCATAAGGATTTAAATTTTATTAAATCTAAGCTGTTATGTGTAGGATAATTAAATAATAATGTAAATTTTTAAGCATTAAAACACGTAATGAGAAATTTTGTTGATATTGAAAGAAAGACAATAATGAATTATGAAAAGGTTGCAACATGTCATTGAACAGCACGCGTTTGGTGTATGTACCTGGTTAGGTGAACTACTAACCATTCCTACTTCATCGATACGGATCACATTCATCTATGCTTCTTTTCTTACGCTTGGTTCACCGTTGCTGATTTACCTGGCTCTTGCTTTCATTAAAAATTTTCCTCAACATTTCCGCAAGAGCAGGAATACAGTTTGGTACTTTTAAAAACGGCCCAATTGGCTAAACTTCCTTTTTCCAAGCAAATAATAATCCAAAACTAACAGGCGACTGTATAGTACCAATTTTAAATTTTTTTCAACGGGTTTGCCTGCCTTTTCATCCCGCCTTACTTCTCTTCTGCCAATCATTTGCCTTACTGCAATGTGCGCCTGTAATATTGCTTTAGCATCGGCTGCTTTACCCTGGAATAAAAATAATGCGGCAGCAGCCCAGTCTAATACAAGCTTTAACGGTAGCAAACATAAGAATTTTACCCGACTTCTATTCTTGTAAAGCATAGCAAAATTGTTCCTGAAGTTGAGAAATGTTTTCCTGGGGTTGCTAACATCCAGCGTGCCGCCACCAATATGGTAAACGGTACTGTCTGGGATACAATAAATTTGCCATCCGCGATTATTCAGGCGCCAGCACAGATCGATCTCTTCCATGTGAGCAAAAAAATGTTCATCGAAGCCTCCCGCATCCACAAAAATATCTCTGCGAATCATTAGGCAGGCACCACTGCCCCAAAATACTCTTGTAGGAGTATTGTACTGCCCTTCATCTTTTTCCAGCGTACCGAATATTCTGCCCCTGCAAAAGGGGTAGCCGGCAAAATCGATGTATCCTCCGCTGGCGCCGGCATACTCGAAGAAATCTTTATCTCTCCAGGCATTAATTTTGGGCTGGCAGGCCGCGCATTCGGGGTGGTTTTCCATGAAGGTTAACATGGGGTCGATCCAGCCTTCGGTTACTTCAACATCGGAATTTAACAGGATAAAATAGTCGTAATCCAACTGGGGCAGGGCTTTATTATAGCCACCCGCAAATCCGTGATTTTTATCCATACAAATAAGCCGAACCTGGGGGAATAACTGCTGCATTACCTCAACAGAGTTGTCGGTTGAGGCATTATCGGCAACAATAATATCGTGTTTACCGCTGCGTAAGAGGGTAAGAGGAATGAACTGCCTGAGTAAATGACTGGTATTGTAATTCAGGATTACAACACCAACCTTAGGTGAAGTTGTTGAAGTCAAGACCAGGGATATTTGGTAACATACCTGAGGTACTTTCCTGCATGTGCTCCTTGGCTTTTTCTTCAGCCAACTGAATAGCTTTATTAACCGCCGCTACAATCAGGTCCTGCATCATTTCTTTGTCCTCAGGCTTCACCAGTTCGTTGTCGATCTCCAGCGAAACAATCTGCTTATGACCGTTCACTTTCGCCTTAACCATTCCGGCTCCTGACTCAGCCTCTACTTCTATGTTAGCTAACTGGGCCTGTGCTTCTTTCATCTTTTCCTGCACCTCTTTCATTTTGCCCATCATTTTAGACATGTCAAACATAAGCGTTGTATTTTAATCTTGAATAACTCCCTGTAGCAATACTAGAAAGGATTTTCCTTATTACCGCTTGATCAGGTATATTCTTCCTGAAACTTCTTTTCTCCGGCCGTTCACGTCGGTGTAAACAGCCTTATATATATATACATCTTCCGGAGCCGGATTGTTGTTGTAAGTTCCGTCCCAGGTTTCGTTAAGGGCATTTGCTTCGTACAACTGTTCGCCCCACCGGTTATAAACCTGCCAGTTAATGCTTTCCACCAAACTTCCTTTCGGACCAAACCGATCATTCACACCATCATTATCAGGGGTAAATGCATTGGGGAAAATTAGCCTGCCACCATCCGGGATTAAAATACAGGATTTATTGGCGGCAATCGATTCATTGGCACAGGCATCGGTATAACCCACTGTATAACAGTACTCTTCGCCCAACACAAGACCGGAGTCAGTGAACGCCAGTTCGGTATTTTTGGCCAGGGTGTCGGGTGGGTTTCCGCTCTCAGCCCGAAGGATAAAGTATTCCGGATCAGGAATACCTGCTTCATCTAAGGTTATGGTAACTTCCGTACCTTTCAGTTGCAGCGCCGGTGCCGGTAGTTCCGGAAGTTGTTCTTCATCCCTGGCGGTTAATTCCAGTAAATTGGAAATGCTTACCACTGCGTTACCCGTATGCTTTACCCGGTAGGAATACCTTTGGGTACACTGCAAGTCCCGGTTGTCGGAATATGACGTATCGGTTGTAGTATCCAGTAGGCTGTCGTCGCGGTATAGCTCGACAGTATCCGAACCCCCTACCCAGCTTAGGCTATGTTCCAGTTCGGGTGCCGCATTTCCATCAAGCCATATAGCACAGCCTCTTGCTGAAGGACGATTAAAATCAGTATCACAGGCATTATAGGCAACCAGCCTGAAGCAAATTTCATTAACTGATAAGTCTTCGTCTTCAGTTAAGCTAATTTGAGTCTGACTGGAATTTTTTTCTACGGGCTGTATTGAAGTGAAAGAATTTTCATTCTGAGTAAGGTTAATTTTCTCAATTTGATAAGTGTAACCCGAAGGGAGGTTACTGTGGTAAATGCTTACGGTTGTGGCATCGATTACCCGAACAGAGTCCAGCACGGGTGTTGGTAGCGCCTGGGCTGCCTGAAAAATAATAGTTGTATCGGCACAACTTAGCGAGTTGCCATTGATTAATCCTTTAACCGTAATGGTATTTTCACCCGGCTGTGCAAACTGATGTTCAGTTTGTGTATCGAAAGTATCGATGGGCGTTCCGTCGCCAAAATCCACTTCGTACCGGGTATAAGGGTCGTTACCATCTGCTCGTAGCTGCACGCTGTTGTTAATGCAGGGAAATGCTTCTACTTCCGGCACTTCCGATGCCACAACCGTAACCTGGATAAAGTCTAGCTTGTTTTGCAGCGATCCACTACCACCCCGCAGTTGAATTACCGTGTAGTTCCCCGGATTATTGAAAGTGAATACGGAATCGGCAGTTTGCTTTACATCGGGGTATACAGTAGTATCGGTTATGGTGGTGAAGTCGTTGTTTATATCAATTAATGAATTATAAAGCGTATCCAGGTTGTAAAAATACTGCACAGAACCGGTTGAACTGCCTTTATCACTCACTGTAAGGGTAAACGGGGCACAGCCGATTGTATCATTTACACTGAATTTGCCGCCTGTACTCAGGTTGTCCTGTGCCTGGGCCAGCGACAAGAAACAAAACAACCCCAGAAAACTCAGCCAGGTACACTTCATAATAACTCGTAAACGCCCCAATTAGCCAATACAGTACCCGTTACCCCTTTTTCTTCCCAAACTTTTCCAGGATTGCTTCCAGCCCCAGGGTTTCCTGATTACCCGAAGCCAGGTTCTTTAACCCAAACGCTGCTTTTTCTATTTCCTCACTTCCTGCAAGCAGTAGGAAAGGAATCCCCTTTTTCTCGGCGAAGGCAAACTGCTTTTTCAGTTTAGATGGTTCAGGATAAATTTCTGCTTTTATTCCTGCATCACGCAACTGGTTTAACAACCCTAAAGCGAAGGGTTCGGCTTCTGAATCGAAGTTACTGATTAGTATATCTGTACTTTTCCGGGTTATTTCCGGAAAAAGATTAAGATTTTCCATGGCGTCGTATAACCGGTCGATGCCAAATGAAAACCCGACGCCCGGGGTTTGTTCACCACCAAAAGCGGCCGTAAGGTTATCGTAACGCCCGCCGCCACTTACTGAACCCACCCCACCTTCGGGAATCTGTACTTCCACAATGGTTCCGGTGTAATAGGACAGCCCGCGGGCCAGCGTAACGTCGAAAGCCACGTGCAGCCTGTTCATCACCTCGTCGGCAGAAGGGTTTGATAGCTGCAGGAAACTCCCCGCTTTCTGCATAATGCTTAGCAGGTCGTTAATTCCTGCCCGGGCTTCGGAGTCATTGCCCAGCATTTCTTCAAGGGTTTTTAAAGAAACATCACCCCGTAAAAGGGGTTCGAGTTTGTTTAATCCACCAGCGGGAAAATCCTTATCGCGTAATTCCTGTAATACTTTATCGGCCCCGATTTTATCCAGCTTATCGATAGCTACAAATAGATCACCTGCCCGGTCGGAGGCTCCCATGAAGCTGGCCAGCCCGGAAAGAACTTGCCGGTGGTTGATTTTTATAATGTAATTTGGCACCCCGAGCGTGGAAAATACTTCGTTAATCATCAGCAGGATTTCTGCCTCGCAAATCAGCGATTCCGTACCCACCACGTCGGCATCGCACTGGTAAAACTCACGGTAACGGCCTTTCTGCGGACGGTCGGCCCGCCACACCGGCTGAATCTGGTAACGCTTGAAAGGCACCGGCAAAGCATGCTGGTTCATCACCACGTATCGGGCAAAGGGTACCGTAAGGTCGTAGCGTAAGCCTTTGTCGGCTATTTTAATACCTAGCTCCCGGTAACCGGCCTCGTAATCCGTTAACGAGGTTTTCTTCAGGAAATCGCCGGAGTTCAGCACCCTGTACAGCAGCTGGTCGCCCTCTTCGCCGTATTTCCCGGTTAGCACAGCAAGGTTCTCCATGGTTGGCGTTTCCAGTTGCTGGTAACCGTATTTTTCAAAAACCTCTTTAATTACATCCAGTATGTAGGTTCGCCTGGCCATTTCTTCAGGACCAAAGTCGCGCATCCCTTTCGGAACTCCCGGTTTATTTTTACTCATGAGCTTGTCAATTTCAGGGTTGCAAAGTTAACAATCCATTGGCTATTCGCGAAAAAATACAACAAATCCGACGTCTGGTAACTTATTACCGTACAGGTCGTTTTACTTTCATACTATTCAGAAAGCAACAATAAATTATTATGGAACAAATAACACTAGGTGCCGGATGTTTCTGGTGCGTGGAAGCCGTATTTCAACGCATGAAAGGAGTTGAGTCGGTTGTATCGGGTTATGCGGGAGGAGATACCCCCAACCCCACTTACGAGTCGGTGTGCGGCGGAAGAACCGGTCACGCTGAAGTAGCCCAGATTTCTTACAACCCTAACGAGGTTTCTTTCCAGGAAATTTTGGAAGTTTTTTTTAAAACTCACGATCCTACTACGCTTAACCGACAGGGGAATGACGTGGGAACGCAGTACCGCTCGGCAATTTTTTATCATAACGATGAACAAAAAGAAATTGCCGAAAAAATTAAGCAGGAGCTGAATCAAAGCGGGGCGTATTCTAACCCAATTGTAACTGAAATCACTCCGCTCGATACTTTCTACAAGGCTGAAAATTACCACCAGGATTATTATAATAACAATGGAGGAGCTCCTTACTGCTCGTTTATTATTAAGCCTAAGGTAGATAAGTTTGAAGCTGTATTTAGCGATAAAGTGAAAGCATAAACGCTAGAATAACTAGTATAACTGCTATAAACATCAACTGTACAGGTGTCGTTACCTGTATTGTTACTATTGCTTACACCGGGAAGGGGTTACAAACCGTAATCCCTTTTTTTATTACCCGGTGCGGGTTCAATCATCAGGCTTTCAGAATGCTCATCAGGGCATCGGGCACCCCTGAAACTTTTCTTTCGTGGTAGTTAAAGCATACCATTCCCGTTTTTACAATAGCCACCTCTTTTCCGGTTTCGCGGTTCACCATCAGGTACTGCATATCGAAACCGTACTTGTTGAAATCGGAAGCCCCGATTGCTACCATTAACTGGTCGCCGTAAAAAGCTTCGCTGCGGTACACCACTGCTGAGTCGGCAATAATAAACCCGATGCCGTTGGCAATATCCACTTCATTTTTAAACCCTTTAGCCAGTAAAAACTGCATCCGGGCTTCGTGGGCCAGGGTTAACACCCGGTCGTTACCCAGGTGGTTTCCATAATTCAAGTCACTGATTCGTACCGGTAAAACAGTTTCAAATAATACCGGATCGGGTTTTTCAAGCTGTATGCGCGCCATAAGGTGTAAATTAATTAACGGGTTGCCTGATGCCTTTTACCTCACCAATGTAACGGTGAATGTCTTCTTTCAGGTTGGTGCTGTTTTTCAGCAACCGAATAAATGCCGAGCCAATTATCGCCCCGGAACCATACTCGCAGGCCTGGTTGAAGGTGTGGCGAGAGGAAATACCAAAACCAATTAGCCGGGGGTTGGTCAGGTTCATGGCATTGATGCGATCGAAGTAGGCAATCTGTTCGGGGGTAATTTCTTTTTTCGCCCCGGTAATACTGGCCGACGACACCATGTAAATGAACCCGTGGGTATTTTCATCGATGGTACGAATACGCGATTCGGCTGTTTGCGGGGTAATTAGGAACGTATTGTACAGGCCGTAAGCATCGAACACGGCTTTGCAGGAGTTGAGGTATTCCTGCATGGGCAGGTCGGGTAGAATGAGCCCGTCAACCCCGGCTTCTTTACAGGCCTTGCAGAACGGTTCCAGTCCGTACTGCATAATCGGGTTCATGTACCCCATCAGGATTACCGGAACAGTAACCTGCTCGCGCATGTCTTTTAACTGTTCCAGCAGGGCATGAATGGTCATCCCGTTATTCAGGGCCTGTAAATTACTTTCCTGTATAGTAGGCCCGTCGGCGAGGGGGTCCGAAAAAGGCATGCCTACCTCGATAAGGTCAGCGCCGGCATCCTGTAGGTGCTGCATCACCGGCAGGGTGTCGTTCAGTTTCGGGAACCCGGCGGTGAAGTAAACTGATAAAATATTTTTCTGCTTGGTAGCAAAAAGCTGATCAATTCGGTGCATAGTGGAATTTAGTATTTACCCCAGCGAATATAAGTTTCCAGGTCTTTATCGCCCCGGCCTGAGCAGTTAATAACCACTACATCGTCCTGCTTCAGTGGCATGTGGTGAAGGGCACCGAACGCGTGGGCCGTTTCAATGGCCGGAATAATACCTTCGGTACGGCTCAGTTCAACCCCGGCCTGCATAGCTTCCTCGTCGGTTACGCTGTAAAACGAAGCCCGTCCGGAATCGCGGAGATGCGCGTGCATCGGGCCAATTCCCGGGTAATCCAGCCCGGCAGAAATAGAATACGGTTCAACCACCTGTCCGTCGTCGGTTTGCATTAGCAAGGTGCGGCTGCCGTGCAGGATACCGGGTTTACCCAGGACAGAGGTAGCGGCCGATTTACCACTGGTTGTACCCAGTCCGGCGGCTTCCACTGCCACCAGTTGCACGCTGGCGTCATCGAAAAAGTGATAGTAAGAGCCGGCGGCATTACTGCCACCACCCACGCAGGCTACCACGTAATCGGGGGTTTCTTTACCAATTTTTTCGTTCAGCTGGATTCGGATTTCCTCGCTAATCACTGATTGAAACCGCGCCACCATATCGGGATAAGGGTGCGGACCAACCACCGAGCCAATAATGTAATGGCAGTCGTCGGGATTGTTAATCCAGTAGCGCATGGCTTCATTGGTAGCATCTTTCAGGGTGCGGCTACCACTTTCGGCAGCAACTACATTTGCCCCCAGAATTTTCATTCGTTCTACGTTAGGTCGCTGGCGCTCGATATCAACTGCTCCCATAAAAATGGTGCAGTCCAGTCCTTTCAGGGCGCATACCGTAGCGGTTGCCACACCGTGCTGTCCGGCCCCGGTTTCGGCAATGATTCTTTTCTTTCCCAGTTTCTTTGCCAGGATAATTTGCCCGATGGTATTATTAATTTTGTGGGCCCCGGTATGGCAGAGGTCTTCCCGCTTCAGGTAAATTTGGGCTCCCAGTTTAGCAGATAATCGTTCGGCAAAATACAACGGCGTAGGTCGCCCAACGTAATCGGCTAGCAGTGAACGGAACTCGCGCTGAAACTCCGGGTCGGAAGCAATCTGAATGTAATTTTCACGCAGTTCTTCAATGTTAGGAAAGAGCATCTCGGGGATGTAGGCCCCTCCGAACTTCCCGTAATATCCTTGTTCGTTAACGTTATAGTTACTTTTCTCAACGGTTTTGGTGGCTGTCTGCTCCATGGGTTAATTGCTTTAGTTCTTTTTTCAGTTCGCACAACTTGCTTATATTTTTAAGGCCGGGGGCATCTTCGTAACGACTGTTCACATCTACCCCGGCAATTGGCAGGTGCCGGAGTTTTTCCAGGTTTTGAAGGTTATAATGATCAACTCCACCGCTAACCAGGAAAGGAACAGCGTAAGGGTAATGTAGCAGGATGTCCCAGTTGAACGCAACCCCGTTTCCTCCCTTGTACTTTCCTTTGGTGTCGAAAAGAAAGTAGTCGATGTAATCGGTGTAAGGCAATAGTTCCGTAAAATTAAAAGATTCATTCCCCACTCCAAAAGCCTTAATCACTAGCAAGCCTGCTTCTTTCAACACCTTACACTGGTCGGGCGGTTCATTTCCGTGCAATTGAACCCCGAATAATTCATACCGCCGGGCATAATCCAGGATCTGCCCGGTGGTTTCATTCACAAAAACCCCGATTTTTTTTACCGGTAAGCCGGTTACTGCTGCCGGGTCCAGGTTACCGGCGTGGCGGGGTGATTTTTCGTAAAATATCAGCCCCATGAAATCGGGGGCCAGTTCCTGCAGCCGGGCCATGTTGTCTTCCTCCTTCATGCCGCATACCTTCCAGCGCATCATCATTATACTTTTTGGGTGAGCGCGTGCATAAAATGCTGGCAGGCAAGGGCCGGCTCCGTTTTCGCCATAAAATGTTCACCAATTAAAAAACCCTGGTACCCGATAGTACTCAAACGGTGAATTGCTTCCGGGTTACTGATGCCGCTTTCCGATATTTTTATGTATTCATCGGGAATCATTTTGTTCAGTTCTTCCGAGGTATTCAGCGATACGTTAAAGGTTTTCAGGTTCCGGTTGTTAACCCCAACCAGGTCGAGGTGTTTGCCCATCCCTTCGTTTAACACGCTTTTTTCCAGTTCTTCGCGGTTGTGTACTTCCAGCAGCACTTCCATTCCCAGGGAATGCGCCAGTTCTGCCAGCCGGTTAATTTGTTCGGGAGTTAAAATAGCAGCAATCAGTAAAATTACATCGGCACCAATGGCTTTGGCCTCCACCACCTGGTACTCGTCGAGCATGAAATCTTTACGCAGAATTGGCCGGGTGGTGTGGTTACGCACGTGAACAATGAAATCGCTATTTCCCCCAAAAAAGGGCTCGTCGGTGAGGATAGAGAGCCCCGTTACTCCTGCTTTTACGTAGCCCACTACGGTTTCAGTAAGGTCGGCTTCCTCGTTAATCATCCCTTTGGAGGGCGATTTCCGCTTAAACTCGGCAATAATGCCGGGGGCACCGTTTTGTTTCCGAAACCGTTCCTTAATTGATATCGGCTGGCGGGAAAAAAACTTGCTTTCTTCCAGTATGTTAATCGGTGTGCTTGTTTTTACTTCGGCTACTTCCTGTTGCTTGCGAGCAACAATTTTATCGAGAATGTTCATAGTTTTTCAATAATCCACTAAGATTGCAAAGATAGCTTTGTTGATCAAGTGTTAAAACCTACACGGCTTAAATATTGCCTCAACACATAAACCAGTATGCTACAGGTAACTTCTGAAATCGGAACCCTTAAACGATTAATTATCCACCATCCCGATGGTGGAATAGGTAAAATGGCTCCCGGGCTGAAAGACAAACTGCTTTACGATGATATTGTTGACTGGCCCAAAATGAAGGAAGAGTACAGCCAGTACCACCGTTTACTGCTGGCTTTCCTCGATGAAGACAAAATAAGGGGTAAAGGCAACGACCCGGACTACATTAAAGCTACTGCTGAAAATTTTGTGCCCTCCGATAAGGTAATTGATGTTCAGTACCTTTTAACCCGGGCTTTGAAAATCGAGGCTGTGAAGCAGGCTATTGTACCGGCCGTTTGTGCACTGGAACGAAGCCCGCTGGCCATTCAGCGAAAATTGCTGTCGCTCGACGCCGAAACCCTGAGCGCAGTGCTAATTAGTGGGGTAATACCCGGCATGCAAAACCGGCAGCAGTTTATTTTTGCCCCGGTTCCTAACCTTATTTTTACCCGCGATATTGGAATTACCATTCACAATACCCTGTTGCTTACCAAGTTTTATGAGCAGGCCCGGGAACGGGAAGCCCTGCTGTTCAAGTACATTGCTTTTTACGTGCTGCATAAATCCGATGAACAACACTTATCTGATAAGGTAATTGAACTAAATGAGGTAGACCTTTTTTCTTATTCCAGTACCGAAGAAAAGGAAAAGAAGCAGGTCAGTATTGAAGGAGGCGATGTGATGATGATCAGCCCGGGCCACTTGCTGGTGGGTATGAGCGAGCGAACATCGGCTGAAGCCGTAAGCCAGTTAATTGAAAAACTGTTTGCCCGCGAGCAAATATACCGGGTATCGGTTATTAAAATTCCCAATAAGCGGGCTTACATGCACATTGATACGGTATTCACCCAGGTGAAACGCGATACCTGGATCCTGTTCAGCCCGTTCAGCCAGCAGGTACTGAAACACCAGCAAAACCCCAACGACTTGAGGAACCGCATTACCGACAGCTATTACATGCCGCATTACGAACTGGATATTAAGCAGTTTACTAAAATTAACGATCAGCAGGCCCGGCTGGGCTACCGGCTGCAAGAACGATCGTATGCATTTATTGATGAACTGATGGTTCAGATTAGCAAGGAAGATTATAACACCTCCGGTTGCGATATTATCCAGTGTGCAGGTGGCGAGTTTCCTTACAATGAGCGGGAACAGTGGACCGACGCCTGTAATTTTCTTGCGTTGCGGGAAGGGGTTATTGTGGGCTACGACCGCAACACCCGCACGGCCGAGGAATTCCGGAAACGCGGGTTTAAAATTACCCCGGCAGCAGAAATTATTACCGCCGTAGAACAGGGGGCTGGCGTGGATGACCTTATAAAAGGGGATACGCTAATTTCATTACCCTCTTCAGAATTGTCCAGGGCCCGGGGAGGTACCCACTGCATGAGCCTTCCGCTGGAGAGGGAAACCGTTTCAATACAGGTATAACTCAATAACGATATGGGAAAACAGTTAAGCAGTGCCATTTTAATGGTACGCCCTAAACACTTCAATTACAATAAAGAAACAGCAGCGAATAATTCCTTTCAGCAGCACCTGCCGCACCTAACCAGTGAGCAGGTGGCCGACCAGGCTATACAGGAATTTAATGCACTGGTTAAAACGTTCCGCGATGCCGGCATACAGGTGGAAGTAGTGGAAGATACCGACCAGCCGGAAACCCCCGATGCCGTATTTCCCAATAACTGGGTTAGTTTCCACGAAGACGGTACGGTAATTACCTACCCTATGTGGTCGGTGGTAAGAAGGAAAGAAAGAAGAGATGATTTGCTGGAAGGGTTGAAACAACGTTTTGTAATTAGCCGTCGCATTGCCTACGAAGCCTACGAAGAGCAAAACATGATGCTGGAAAGTACCGGCAGTATGGTGCTGGACCGGGTGAATAAAATAGCTTATGCCTGCCATAGTGAACGTACGCACCCGGAAGTATTGCAAAAATTTTGCAACGATATGGGGTATACGCCCATGCTATTTCACGCTGTTCAGCGGGTTAACGGGCAACCCGGCCCGATTTATCATACCAACGTAATGATGAGTGTGGGTGAAAACTTTGCCGTTTTATGCGAAGAGAGCATCCCCGACCAGGAAGAATTGAAGCGGGTAAAGGAAAGGCTGGAAGCAACGGGGCACGAAATCATTACCATTACTGCTAACCAGTGCAGCCGGTTTGCCGGTAACATGCTCCAGGTTAAAAACCAGGAAGGGCAATCTTTCCTGGCTATGTCGAGCCAGGCTTACCAGTCGCTCAATGCTGAACAGGTTGAGGCCATAAACCGGTATACCCGCATTATTCATGGGCCTGTTACTACCATTGAAACATTGGGTGGGGGAAGTGTTCGCTGCATGATGGCAGAAATATTTTTACCCGAACAACCAGTAAATAACTGATAGTAAACCACTTTCCCTTTTTTTAGTTGTTTGTAAGAACAACAAATACAAGTGAATAAGTAAGGTTATGCGTATTGAAGAAGAAATCAAGCAAAAAAAGTTTAAAAGCGAGTACATCAAAGCGGATATTAACGTAATGTTTTCAGCAAACTGGATATCTGCCCGGCAGTCACATATTTTAAAACCTTACGATATTTCTATTCAGCAATTCAACATCCTGCGCATACTAAGAGGGCAGCATCCTAAACCCGCTCCGCTAAAATTGCTTACCGAGCGCATGATCGACCGCATGTCGAACACCTCCCGTTTGGTTGAAAAACTGAAGAAAAAGGGGCTGGTTACCCGGCAGGTATGCGAAACCAACCGGAGGCAGGTCGATATTTCTATTACGGAGAAAGGGCTGGCACTGGTTGAAAAAGCTTCCGAACTCATAGAGGGTGAAAGGGAACAAAGCCGTAACCTCACCGATGAAGAAATAAAACAGCTCAACCGCCTGCTCGATAAAATGCGGGGCGGGTAATGCAGCACCATGACATTCCTGTAAACTGTAAAAACCGTAGAAGCGAGTTGTACTTATTGTGTACCCACGAGTTCAATCACAGTGTGAAACAGAAACCAGTATATATTTACGGATATACAAACATACAATTGAGCTGCGTTCGTACTGAAGCACCTAAAAACACGAGTCATGGCCAGGCCGTAAGGAAACCGGTTTTAACCGGTGCACCGGCCCGGATACCTCTACCTAATCCATTCGGTTAGTTCTATTTTTTCTACCCCCC
>CAZIWJ010000047.1:0-18448 GCA_964542855.1 uncultured Roseivirgaceae bacterium | reverse complement strand
ATCCTGCAGTTTTTTCCGCAGGTCATTTAACTGCTGTTGCAATTTACTGGCGGTTTGCTGTTTTTGCTCCTGATCGGCTTCAGCTTTTTTCAGTTGGTCCTGCTGCTCCTGTAAATCTTTCTGCAGTTTGCGGGTTTCGATGAGCAGGCGCAGATCGTCGCACTTTTTCAGGTAAGTATCCAGCTTTTCGTGTTCTTCTCCTGCCTTTTTATATTCTTTTTCCAGCCTTTCTACTTCCTGCTGCATCTGTTTTCTTGCCTGTTCCAGTTCGCGAATGCGGGTAGTTAAGGTTTGTAATTCTTTCACGGCCCCGTTTTCTTCCTGCATGGGGTAAGAAAAATGCCGGTCGGCTTTTTCGTACACGTTTGCTTCGGCCTCGAGCTGCTTTATTTCCGGCAGCCGCTTCTGCTGGTGGGCCAGCTGCTCTTCAACCTGTTGCAGCTTGCCAGACAGTTGGGCCAGGTGATCCTGTTTTTTCAGGGCGGTTTCGGCTTTTTCCGTTTCCTTAGCTACCTTTTCTTTTAGTTTTACCTGCTGATCCAGGTTTTTACGGGCCTCTTTTACCCCCTCCTTACTCACTTCTCCCAACGCATTAATTTCGCCCTGTATGCCCGATACTTCTTCCCGGCATTGCTGCAGCAGGTAGCGGGTTTCGTCGCGCAAATCGAACTGCTCCAGGTGGAACAGTTCCTCGAACATCTTGCTGCGTTCGGTACTGCCGGTTTCAATAAACGCCCTGAACTTTCCCTGCGGAATAATGACTGTTTGACGGAAGTATTCGTACTTCATGCCAAGCACCCGTTCGGCAGCCCCCTCGTAAACGATGGGTTGGTATTCCTGTTTATCTGCCTCCCAGCGGGCCGCTTTTTTCTCCGGGCTTACGTCATCGAATTTATTACGATTGCGCTTCAGTTCAACCTCGAAGCGATACTGTTCGCGGTGCTGTTTACCGGCCAGGAAGTCGAAGCAGACGTACATGTTTTTACTCTGCAGGTTCAGCATGTTGTAGTATCGCTTGTCGCGGGTATTCAGCCGGTCGCTTTCGGCGTAAAGCGCAAAAGTCATGGCTTCGAGGATAGACGATTTACCACTGCCTACCGGGCCGAAAATACCAAACAGGTCGGCACTGGTAAGCTGGGTGAAATCGATGGTTTGTTCTTTGGTGTAGGAGTAAAGGCCCTTCAGGGTAAGGGTTAGGGGGATCATAGTTAGCGGGTAGTGTTTCTTATTTCGTCGAATAATTGCATGATAGACTCGTCGGGTTCCTGCCCGTTATGCTTTTGCTGG
Source organism: uncultured Roseivirgaceae bacterium (assembly GCA_964542855.1). Lineage (GTDB taxonomy): Bacteria > Bacteroidota > Bacteroidia > Cytophagales > Cyclobacteriaceae > CAZIWJ01. The sequence goes on along the minus strand of CAZIWJ010000047.1, from coordinate 17,161 downwards.
AAGTATTCCCTGAACAGGATGCGAATATCCTGCCGCACGTTTACGCCGGTTACCGCCGGGTTTTCATTCTGCTCATCGGGGCCGGTTAGTTCGGGCACAATACCCAGCAGGCGTTCGTGTTGGCTGTACAGCCGCTGCTTGCTTTCACTGGAAAGGGCCATGTTACTGACCAGGGTAATTTCGCAGTAGCAGTGTGGGTTTTGCGCCAGCCATTCCAGGGCATCCTCCTCGCTGGTAAACCGTTCTCGCACCAGCCGGTATCCCTGCTGCAACGGAATACCTTTCACTTCCGCTTCCTTACCGGGTTCAGCCTTTACCAGGGCCACGTATTTCTGCTGATTTTCCTCGTTGAAGCTATAAGCCAGCGGACTGCTGCTGTAAACAACGGGGCAACCGGCTCCTTTTAAATGCTGGTAACGGTGCAGATGGCCGAGGGCCACGTATTGAATAGCTTCCGGGATATTTTCCGTAAAGACCGGGGAAGCCCCACCAATGTGCAGGATCGGGCGCTCGTCGTCGGGTTCTTCCTGCCGTTCCTTTCCTTTTTGCATCACGAACAGGTGAGCAGTAAGCAGGTTCACCCCTTTTTCATCGCACCAGGTTTCGCACTGGTTAGTCCAGCGGTCGTCGAGAATGCGGCGCAGTTCTTCCTCTTCGTTATTTCGGTCGAGGTATTGGCGAAGAGTAAGTTCGCTGGCATAAGGAGTAAGCAGCACCCGCACCGGATAATCGTAATGAGGCAGTTTTAACTCTACAAAGCCGGGGGCACTGTTGAGTACCTGCAGGCCGGAATCGAGCGCGAAGGGATCAACTGCCTTCATGGGGTCGCCTACCATAATAATTCCGTTTTGCTGCGCCAGCGGGTGAGGGGCATCGATGCGCGAGGGGGCGTCGTGGTTGCCGGCGATGGCAATAACGGCGCGACGCCCGTTGTTACTGAGCCGGTGCAGGGTTTTATACAACAGGGTATTTGCTTCGGCTCCCGGGTTCGGGTTGTCGTACAGATCGCCGGCAACTAAAACCAGGTCTACCTCTTCCCGCTCGGCCACCCGGCAAATTTCATCCATTACAATTTCCTGTTCGGCCAGCCGGGAAAAGTTTTCCAGCTTTTTCCCGATGTGCCAGTCGGCAGTATGTAAAATTTTCATGAATAGCGTAGTTCAAAATTGGCGTATTGCCTGGCAGGCCCTTCTTCAACCGAAACCTGGTGAACCGAGGCAGCCGGCGGCCCCTGCCAGCACCAGCTTACCAGGGCATTGAGCCGGCTTTCATCTCCTTCCGCTTCAATGTATACCGAACCATCCGGTTCATTGCGTACGAACCCGTTTAGGCCCAGCTCTTTGGCTTTGGCCCGGGTACTTTTGCGGTAAAAAACCCCCTGTACGGTGCCAGTAACCCGGATGGTGTAATGTTTCATGGTATTTATTTTGGCCGTTGTTTGGTATTACGTGCACGTTACATAACTTAAACTTGCGCACGCATACGTGGTAAATGCACGAGTGTAGGTTAGTTTTTATTGGCTTCGGTCGGTGCTTTCAAAAATCTTGTCGGCCGACTTGGCTACAAAGCCCTGGTACAGCGGTCCGCCTTCTTCTACCGGGTAACGGTAAGCAAACTCGTAATAGCAGGCCGGTACCTCGTACTCCCCGTCGGTGAATTTAACTTTTACGGTATCGGCCAGGGTAGAAGACTGCTCCAGTTTCACTTCCGGCGATCCTTTAATTTCCCCGCCGCTGTCGTTCAACTTAAACCCATTGTCTTTAATAAAAGCATTCACCTGTTTCAGGTCGTTCAAATACTTCAGGTGGTTTACCGATATGGTGAAGTGATTGGGGCGGTATCCGTGAGCGGCCATCCAGGCTGCGTATTCACTTTCTTTTTTCAATTGCTGATAGGTTTCGTAGCTTACTTTCCAGGGGCGGCCGGAAGTAGAAAAAGCCATATCGTCGGTAAGCCCGTCGGGAACCTGGTTAATTAATTCCTGCACCGCGTCCTGCAGTTCGGGGCTAAATTTCTCGAGTTCGAGTTCAGAAATGAAGATTTTGGGCATATTCTCATCTTCGTGCTCGAAATGACAGGCAAAAAGTTTTTTTTCGGTGAAGTTGTATTCGTTCTTGAATACGTAGCCGTTATCGATAAAAGGGCGGGCCAGTACATCAATATTTACCAAAGGGTCATTAAACGTACGGAGGGCAATATGATCGTTCTGCACCTCTTCGCCACGTGAGGTAAATAAATCGTGTATGCGCTTGGCTTGAGGGTTCATGGCGGTGTAATTGCGCCACATTTTGGTAAGTAATTCGTTCAGTTCCATGTTGTATTCATTCAGTGGGTTAAAAATCAATTATTTAAGTTCAAAGGTATGCTTACGAAAAGCAATACCCTGTTCGGCTAATTTGCTGAGCAGTGGCTTATAAATTTCCGGATATACCGGACGAATTACCCCGTAGCGCTCAAAAGGCTTTTCCAGCATCATTTCTGCTGCCAGGGCCAGGGGCAGGCCCACGGTTTGTGCCATGGCACTTTGCTCATCCAGGTTACCGGAATGAACCAGGCTACTTTCCCTGCACCAGCTTTTGCCGTTCAGTTCGTAATCAACCATGTGCTTCATAACGATCATATCCTGGTCGCCGGTTTCCGTTTGCCACTTTTTTTCCAGTAAATCCTGGAGCAATTCGGCCGGGGTTCCGTTCGACCGGTCAATGGGTTCTTCACTGAACAGGCCGAGCCATTCCAGGCAATCGAGTGCATGGTCATTATATGGAATTTCCTGCACCCGGGCAATACACTGGCGCAGCTGGCACCCCATGTCGGGCAGGTACGCCTTCAGCCATTCGCTATAATTCGGGCAATCGGTGCGGTGCAACGGGTAGGAATTGTCGGTAAGGCCGAGTTGCACCAGGATATTCCAGGCCTTGCAAAACCCCGGGTAGCGCAGGGTACCGCGAATAACGGTATCGGCCCCCTGCAAACCGTAAACATCGATGTAGTCGAGCGAGTTGCGGTTAGCGTACCCTTCGAAGGTTCCATGCCCGGGAATGTCGATGGTATGCAGGCGGTGAAAAAGCTGGTGGTAGGGGATGTATTTCACCCGGTTGTTTTTCAGGTAGCGGGCAATTGATGAATTCCCGGTGGTAGACTGCCCGGCCAGCACCACGTTACGCGGGTTCCAGGTAAACTTGTATTTCCACGGGTTATCGGCCACCGATTCGGGGGTCATTAACCCGCCTACGTACGAACGAAAAGCCGTAATTTTTCCTCCTTCGCTTTTTACCTCGTCGAGGAGCTGCATGGCCGACATATGATCGATACCGGGGTCCAGCCCGCACTCGTACAAAAACCCAAGCTGGCTGTTGCAGAGTTCATTCTGTAGCTTTTTACTTTTCTCATCGATGTAGGAAGCAGTAAGCAGGGGTTTTACGTATAGCAGGCAAACCCTGGCGATCAGGTGATGCAAAGTAGAGGGTAGCAGGGAGATGACTATGCTAGCCGGCTGAACCAGTTCGTGAGTGGCTTCGCTATCGTGAATGTTAAGCTGGCGTGCGGTAACGTTGGGGAAAGCAGATGCCTTTTTTTCGGCTTTCTGCAAGTCGGCATCGGCCAGCATAATCTGCCAGTTTTTTTCCTGCCCGGTGCTGGCCAGGTAACGAATTAAAGCGCCGGAAGAGTGGCCGGCACCAATAATCAGGATTTTTTTGTTCATATTTTCAAGATAGTACCCCAGACTACGGGATCACAAAAAAATAAGTTTATTTCTAACCGGGATGTAAAGAATCCCGCCGGCAGGGCCTAACGGGATTGTGGTACCGGGTAGCGGTTGCTACGCTCTCTTTTTAACGTGTAGCGAAATACAGGAAAAGAAAAGGATAAGTGGTAACAATTCAGAAACTCAGCAATTCACAACCAATTATTTACCTATTTTTTAATCAGCTTCAGGGTAAACTGTTCGTTACCGTCGTGTAATTTCAACAGGTACATTCCGGGCCCGTACGCCTGGGCATCCAACTGAATGGATACCCCGTTGCCGGGCTGCAACCGCCTCGATTCCAGTACCCGCCCGCTGAAGTCGTACAACATCAGGCTGGTTTCCCGTTCGGCCACGTAGTCGAGGTTCCACAACCCGTTGCCCGGGTTAGGGTAAGCTACTGCACCGAGTTGCAGGTCGGTTTCTGGGGCAAGATCAGTAACAACGTCCTGTACGGTGGTGGCGGCGTCCGGCCCGCCGGGCCGCGCTTCTGCTGTCCCCTCCAGGGTAGTGAGTACACTAAAAAATGAATAGGTAGCGTTGGATTCTCCGCCGGCAAATACAGCAGAGGTAGCCGTGGTGCCTTGCAGCCACAACTCGTATTCCCCGTTATTTTTAGCAAAATATACATCGTAGCCCTGGATACCGGCTGAACCCTCACCTGCCGAACCATTCCAGCTTACCAGGAAGCTTTTGGCACTGGCTGGTGGCAGGCTGTTTACCTGGCTTTGGGCATTGGCGCTCACAACAGTATTGCTCCACACGTTGGTGGATATTACCTCGTTTTGGTCGAAGTAAATATCGGCCTGGTTACTGATTACCGTTCCGGCTGCCACCCCGGGTTCCAGGTAAATGTCGTAGGTTACAAAGCCTTCCCCTCTGCCAGTTGAATCGTTTGGCGGTAAAAAGCCCCCGAAAGGATCGAGCGTAGCGTTACCAGATTCCGGATCAATAGTAGAGAAGCGCCAGAAGGCTTCGTTGGTGATAGCATTAATACCGGCCACCAGGTCGAGTAACTGGAAGTTATACTCAGCCCCCAGTTCAAACCGCTGCCTAATGCGGTTAGTGGGCGGTAGCTGTATAGTAGTATCGCCGAAACCAATTTCTTTCAGTACAAAACTTTGAGCCCGCAACCCCTCGGGTAAAGGGTTATCGATCCGTACGGAACGGGCCGGTGCCGAAGCATCTTCCAGGTTTTCGAACCGGATGGTGTAGGTGAGTTTTTCCTCTTTCCCGATTAACCGGGCTTCGGTAACCCCTTCCGGACCGTAAATCTCGTTAGGGTCGAACGAATTGAGCCATTCGCTCAGGCCTTTCCCCGGCCCTCCCGGTTCCCTGGGCTCATCGCAGCTTCTACGTCGCACTATGTAACCGTTTCCACCGGGTTCGCGGATCACCCCCGTACACCGACTACCTTCCTTCGCTATCCGGTCGGTATCGAGGCAGCTGAATACATCATTAATCAGGTCTTTAAATGGTGGATCCTTAGGTTGCAGGGTTTTCTTTACCCGGTTAAAGGGATTTACATCGTCGTACACTTCTTTCGCGTAGTCAGACATCCTTTCCGGTACCGATTTCTCCCGCTTAATCATCGCCTTGAAATCGTCTTTCAGTTTAGATTTAGTATTTCCCACCACATCGAAGTCTTCCTTTAGTTTTTTCTTGTACTCGTCGCGGGCTTTACGGGCTAGTTGCTTAAAATTTGCGGCCCCTGAATAGGTTTTGGCACCACCATGCACCCGCTGGGCAACTTCAAAAGTTTGTTTTCCAATTCTTTTTTCTACTTCCCGCACGTCGATGTCGTCGCAGTTGAACCCGCCACTGTTGGCAGTCCGGGCGTTAGTAAGCGGAGCTGTTTCAAATCCGTTACTGATTACTGCATCCAGCGCCTTGCGCAGGGTAACGCTCTCCCCGGACAGCTCGTGGTTTTGCTGCAGCTGGAAATTACTCAGCTGTTGCTGGTACAGGTAGGCCTGGGCCAGCACGTAGCCTTCTTCCGGGTTGCTCAGCGAGTAAGAGAAAGTAGTTTGCGACCGGGGTGGCAGCACAGGGATCCAGTAGGCATAATAGCGGGTACCATCCACATCTACGAAAGCGGAATCGGCCACCGGGTTCAGGTTTTCTTCCAGCTGAAGCTGTACGTCTTCCGAGGAAGAGCCAATGTAGGTAGTCTGCATCGAAGAGGGATTGAACGTGTCGTTGGTAAACGCTACAATAAGCCAGAAATCGTACCCGTTAATATGGGCCCGGTTCCCAAAATCCACGTTAACGGTGATGTTCTGTCCGGTTAGCTGACGGCCTACCGATTGCTCTACATTGGCAAAAGGAATGGGGGCCGAACCTTCAAAAATGGTAAAGTACCCGGTTAGGGTGGTTTTTTCCGTGCCATTTTTCAGGGCTACCAGGTCGTATACCCCGGTGGGTTGTTCCCGGAAATCAAACCGGACTACCGCTTCGGTGCTGCTTTCTACAAACACATCGGAACCGTGAATAGTATCGCCTTCATTCACCATGAAGAACGACATGCCTTCTTCAAAGTCGAAGCCTTCAATTAACAGGTTCGATACCCCGTAGTAACTGGCCGAATCGGGGTAAGTACGTAGAATGCTGTATTCCTTACTTTCGGCCAGCAGTGTGTAAGGAACGGTATCACGGACCGGGCAGGTATTCAGTACCCTTCCGGAAACAAAACCCACCAGGGCCGGGCAATTAATGAAACTCAGCGGATCATTAATCCAGGGTACGCGATTGGCAATCAGGGTGAAAAAGTCGGTGGTGGCGGTATCAGTAACCGGTACAATGAGCTCCTGGTCGGCCAGGAAAGGATCGTTGTAGCGGGTATCGAACACCGATCGGGTGGGTACATTGGCTACCCGGTGATACAACTCGGTCTGGGCCTGGTCATTGCTGAAATCCAGCGTAACCTGCATCCCTTTTTCAGCCGGTCGCTCCAGCCGGAAAACGGCTTTAGGCCCCAGGGCACCTTCTAAGAAGGAAAGGGTAAGGGGATTATCCAGTTCCAGCGGGATGCTGAAATCGATGTAAATGCTATCGGTGGTAAATAACACGTTGTCGCTTTCATCGGGCTCCAGCACGTTGTTCCGGGCATCTACTTTTACGCCCACGTAATACCAGCCGGGAGGAATATCCCGGGGCAGGGATGTAATGAAGTTATCTTCGTAAAACCCGTCGCTTTCCGACAACGAACGCTGCCCGGTTACCCCCGGAAAAATATAGTAGTTGCCACGTACGGCCCGTTGTTCCGAAACGATTAACTGATCCTGCATGGTTCGTTTCAGGGCAGTGCCCGTTCCTTTTTCCACCCGGTAATTGACAGTGAGAAATTTGCTCGATTTCGGGTCGGTGGTACTGGTAATGGTAAGCGATGACGGGCGTAAGCTAACCGGATCGTTGTTTACATTAATGGTATAGCCGGTAGCATAGCGGTTGTTATTGTCCTGGCCTCCTTCAAACAGCTTATTCTCGCGGTCAGTAAAGGCAATGGCATAGTAATCGCCCGACAAATCGTACGGATATTTTACCGGCACCTGCACTGTGGTGGCGTTACCGCTATTCAGGGTAAGGGTTACGGTTTCGTTAGCTAAAGTTCGGCTCGAGGTGCCCTGGGGGTCGCGGGCCAGGGCAAACTGAAAGTCGACCGGCAGCCCGTCCAGTTTTCCGGGGCCGTTATTCAGTACAGTTAGCTCAACGGTATCTTCCTGTAAGGCAAAACGATTGCAGCAACCGGGAAAAGTAATGTCTGTAATTTCCAGGTCAGGAGGAATATAGGCAGCTACGGTTTTTGTAATAAAATCGTCGTTATTGTTGCCATTGTACTCGGGTAAATCCAGGTTGCTGTTCAGCGTTACGCCGAACCGGTAATCACCGGCGAGGTTATAGGGAAGCACCACGCGGTACGATTCAGCCGACTGCTGGTTGTTTTCAATGATCCCGAAATGGCGTAAATCCCGGGCCAGTACGGTGTTATCTTCGTCATCGAGAATAATTAGCCGATCCAGCCATCCCGATTGCGGAGTTGCCGCCGATTCGTTGGTTATGGTATAAGTAAGGGTAACCGTATCGCCGGCGGTAATATCGTTTTCAGTTACGTTCAGGTTACTGATGGCCAGGTCGGCAACCGCCCTGCTGTTCCTGGTAACGGTTACTTCTGCCGATACTTCGTTATTATCTTCTCCCCCGAATTCAACCAGCGACCGCTGGAAATCGCTGGCCAGCGTCAGCTCCAGCGTTCCTTCCGTAGCCTGTACCGGCAGGGTAAACCGCAGGGTATCCTGGTAGCCGGCCCCGGAAGGTAATACAGGTTGCCGGCGGGCACTCCGGCTCTTCACGCCGTTCAGGAACAGGGCATCCTGCCAACCGGTCTGCGCCGCATCGCCGGGACCGGAATTTTGCACGCGGTATACTACAGAATAAGCATTACCGGCTACCATGTTTGCAGGAAACGATACGAATTCGGGCACCAGGTCGGGTTGGTCGGAAAGGGACACATTAACCGGAATGCGGTTTATGTTATTCGATTCCCCGTCTATTTCACAAATATTATCCACGTAGTCGGTAACGTGGTACAGGTACAGGTTGCCGTAGAGGTTATAGGGAAGTTCAAAAACCACCTGCTGGCTGTACTGGCCATCCTGCACTACAGTGTCCCGGTAAAAGTTAGAACCAAGCAGTTTACTTTGGTTAACGATAAAAGTATCCAGGGCAGAGAGGAAGAAGTAATCGCCAATGCGCTCTCCTTTGGTATCACTGAACCCGTTATTGGCAACCGTAAAATCAATATCGATGAAATTACCGGTAGAAAGGGCGTTGGTAACGGCCAGTTGTTCGGGCACCAGGTCGGGTTTGGGATCAATAACTACTTCTACGCTATCGAGCACACTAATATTATTATCGTAATCCAGTTCGAAGGTATAGCCATCCTGGTTCGCTACCACAAAAACGTAGTATTTGCCGTAATCGCAGTCCTGGAAATTAATGCTGTCGTTAATGGTATAGTCCTGGGCTACGTCCAGCTCTTCGGTAGGACGGTAATACGTGGCTACCACCCGCTGGGTAGGTTCTTCTTCGTCGTAGAAAGGCTTACGCGAAATGTATACCCGGTCGGTCCAATAATTAAAATTAGCCCGGTTCAGCCAGTCTTCCTCAAATAATTGGGTAGCTGTACGATAGGTTATCTGCTGGCCCACATTTTCTACCGTCCAGTTAACCGGGATCGTTTCCCCGGAGAAGGCGGTACCTGAAAAGTTGAGATTGGTAACGGCCAGGTCGGGAAGGGGCGACTGGGTAACGGTGATCACCGAAGAAGTTAGCCCGTTATCGGTATAAGTGGTATCGATTTCCGGCAGGGTCTGGTTCCCGTTTGCCCGTACGCGGTAGTAGAGCGTACCGGAGTATCGGACAGGAATGTTTACTTGTTTTGTGTTGGTATACGATTCACCGGGGGCCAGGCCGGTAGGGGAGGCAACTTTTACCACCAGCAGTGAATCTTTAGGTCCACCGTCCAGGGCCGATTCCACGTTGGCGAAGTAAATATAATCCTGCCAGGGCTGGTTGGTGATGCTGTTCCCACTGTTGGTTACGGTCCAGGAAACCTCCACTGCTTTCCCGGAGAACTCGGATGATGGGGTAACAATGTCAGTAACCTGCAAATCGGGAAGCTGGGCTTCGCTGATGCTCAGGCTAACGCTAGACAGGGTATTATCGGTATCATTTCCCTCGATTGATTTTGCCTCACTGTTCACATCGAGCAGTAAGTAGTAGGTACCGGCCTGTACGTTAGTGGGTAAGCCGAAGGCAACCCTTCGCTGGTAAGTGCCCTGTGGTTCCAGGCCCAACGGTTGTTCTACGAGTTCGGTGTGCAGCAGGGTATCATCGTTGCTCAATGCAGCATCGGTGCTCAGGTAGATGCCGTCGGTCCAGTTAGTGGCCAGGGCAAGTTGGCCGGTGTTTTGTACGGTGTAATCGAGTTGGATATTTTTACCGCCTTCCAGGGTTCCGGTAATGTTCTCGATGACAACCGGCCGAAGGTTAGCCGATAAGGCTCCCAGTTCATCGGCCCCGATGTCGGGTGGGTTTTGCCGGGTTTCGCCGTCGATGTCGGTGGTAATTCCGGGAATTGCTTTTCCTTTACCGCGCAGGCCGGCGTTGCCGATGTGCAGGTCGGTTTCGCTGAAGTAGAGGGGATCGGTAGAGAGGCTGTTGATTTCCAGTCCGTAGTTATCCCGGACTTCCTGCAAGGTGAGGGTATCCTGGACAAAAGTACTTAATGAAATTTCCTTATACAGCTGGTCAGCCCCGGCAAAATAGAAATTATTGTGATCCGAAACGAATGGGAGATCGCTGGTATTTATGCTGCCTACATCAGATTCGTTAAACGTTACGGAATAGCCAAAGCTTTTGTCGCTGGCTGAGCGGTAGTTATTGTTGTGAAAAGATAAAGAAGACCGCTCAGTTTCATCAATAGCTGAAACAGTGATTCCAATGGCTGAAGATCCACCACTGATATTGGTTAGGTTAAAATTATTAAAGGCAACTGTGAGATTAATATCTTCTGCTAAGATATTGATTCCCAGCGAACGGGAACTAAAAAAGTTATTGGTAATGGTATAGGTTGAAACCAGGCTGGTATCGCTGTTGGTAATGGATAAAATACCTTGCTGGCTGCTCATTTTATTGTTGCTGATCAGTATATTGTCGCTCTTGGCAATGGTTAAAATATCTCGCTGGCTACTTGCTTTGTTGTCGCTGATCAGTATACTGTCGCTGTTGTAGATGTAGCCCAGGTTACTGTTTTCCAGAATATTATTAGTAAACTGAAAATTAGTAATCTGTCCGTAGTTGGAATTATAGGGAACATCGGTCCAGGTATTCTGATTAATAACCAGGTTACGGATATTCGTCCAGTTACCGTTCAGGTCTGAATTATTAATTTCATTGCCACGAAAAGTAAAATTCAGATCGGTATCGGGAATATCATCATCTTCATCGTCGCTGGAAAAGCTGTTGCGATAAAGGCCCAGCCGGTTAAACGTGTTATCTTCTACTGTAAGGTTGGAAATATGATTTATGGTATCGCGGGTTTCGAAGATGAAATTTGCAAAGTCTATAAGGTAGTAGTATTCATAAAGCTGGTGGATAGCATATTCATCAGCCCCGGACGTATTGTTAAATGCATTTCCGGAAAGAGTAATCTGGTTACTCACCCCGCAGATTCCCACGGCATAATCTGATTCAATTTCTTCTGTAAAAGTGAGGTTGCGGATAGTAACATTACTTACTTCCGTTAGTTTCAGAATCCCCTGGTAGTTCGATTGGGAAACACTGGGGTCGGTTGGCCCGGAAACCGGGGTGGTGTTGGTAATAATTACATCGGCAGCGTTACCACTGGCCGACTCCAGGGTGAGTGAATAATTATTTTCCGAAGGATTAACCCCGGTTAGCGACAAAGGCTCGTCGTATTCACCCGATGCAATCCGGATTACCACATCGGAGGCAAGGGTGGTGTTACTAAATGCATCGAGGGCTTCCTGAACAGTAGTGTAATCGCCACTACCGGATGGGTTTACGGTAACAATTTGCTGTCCGTAGAGGCTAGTAAAACATAAAAAGCAGTAGATAAATAGTGTAAGGTAGCGCATAGCTGTAGCGTTGAAATTGCATTTGCTCCTTATATCGTTATGCTTTTTTAATAGTCAGTAAGCTAAACCGGTTAATTTAATTAAGAAGCGCTTGATATTTTTAAAGATGAAATAATACTAATTTAATGATAAACCAGTAAAAATTTACTTATCCGGGCATTTATTATAAAAATTGAGTGCATAAGCACCGGGTAACACAGGGCATGGTGGGTGCAAATAAACCTTACAGGGAATGGGCACGGGCACGGGTTGTTCCAGCCTGGAAAAACCGGGAATATAAAGGCTTTTTACGCAAATGGCTGTCTGGTAATATTCAGCCCAGTACTCATACGAACAGTAACCGCTTTGGCAGATAGCCGATTACACTGTATTTTTGTTAAGATGAACAGTTTTATAAAGAAAACGAAAGGTGCTATTCTGCTGCTACTTTTCCTGAACACCTTCCTGGCATCAGGGCAGGTAAACGACGACAACCTGGACATACGCCTGCAGGCCCAGCAGGAAGCGCGCTACTTACGAAGCATGGACAAAGGCGTGCAGGAAATGGACATGGGGAATTTCCTGGTGGCCGACCGCTATTTTAAAGAAGTATTTGAACTGGCCTCACCCCTACCTGCCGAAATTTGTTTCTACTTCGGTAAAAATTCGTACCACCTGGAAAACTACCTGCAAAGCATCGACTGGTTGAATAAGTACATCGAACTGAAAGGCACCGGCGGCCAGTACTTCGAGGAGAGTGAGCGCTACCTGCAAATGGCCCAGCGGGGTTACCGGGTTGCCCAGAAGGAAATAAAAGAAGTAGACGAAAGCCGCGGGGGGACATTCCAGACTGACCAGGTTGAACGGGTATGCCAGTCGGGCGACAAAGTAGTATGCCCGGTTTGCAAGGGTTCGGGCTACCTGAAAAGCCCTGGCAACCTGGGGGGAATGATTTACCAGCCCTGCCCTTACAGCGACGAGCATGGCCAGCTTACCTGCGAAGAATATAAGCAATGGCTGCGGGGAGCGCTGATGCCGAAACGCTAACGGGTTTGCCTAAAGTAACGTACGCATGCAGCGGAGTTAATTGATTGCTTGCTTGCTTCCCGGACTGGTGCAAATTTCCCGTTTGTACTTAATTTTTCCTCAGGTACTCCACATCGTACACCATATACTTGGTATCGCCGCGCCAGGGTACCTGCACGAACTTTTCCTTATAAAATAATTTTACGCGGTATCCTTCCACAATGGCAGAATCCAGTTTGTTTACCACGCTGTCGGCCGATGCTTTTACGCTGAAATCCCAGTAGGTAGAAAAATTTCCGGTTGATTCCTGGTTTAGGCTGCCCAGGTTCAACTGCCCCTCGTAGGTTTTAAAAATAACCCCTTTCTTGCTGAACTTAATGGGAACCCCTACCCGGAAACCTTCGCTGAAGTTGGCGAAAAATGTGACCAGGAGAACGATTATACCGATACCAACAATTGAAACTATGCCTATTCTGAGTACTTTGCGAAAACTGGCCATGAAGCAATAAATTTGTTTTTCTTGTGCGGCCAAAGATAATTGCTTTCTGTTAAACTAAAACCGATCGGGGCGGAAACCGAACCCGCCAGTTTACGGAATTTGTAAAATAACGCTGTTTAACCTGCACCTTATGAAACATTACCCTGTTTATGATTTTCACTGTGACCTGCTTTCGCATCTGGCCGGATTGGAAAATGGTACCCCATACGATACCGAGGGTATCGGTTGCGCAGTGCCCCACTTGCAGCAGGGGGAGGTAGCTTTCCAGGTAATGGCTATTTTTAGCCTTACGGAAAAAGGAAGCACTGCTAACGGCATGAAGCAGGCCCGGCTGTTCAGGCAAACCCTGTTAGGCGATACGCCAGAAATGGAAAGGTTTGGCGAAGAGGCAACGGAAAATAAAATCCAGATCCTGCCGGCAATTGAAAGTGCTTCGGTATTTTGTGAAGAAGATGAGCCCCTGGAGGCAGGCTTTGAAAGGTTGAACGCCATTGAACAGGAAGCCGGAAAAATTCTTTACATCAGCCTGACCCACCACGCTGAAAATCGCTTCGGAGGAGGTAATTATGCCAGCAAGGGGCTTACCCCGGATGGCCGGGAATTATTGCGCGTAATGAACGAGAAAAATATCGCCGTTGACTTCTCGCATACCAGCGATGCACTGGCTTACGACACGATGGATTTTATTGAAAAGGAAGGGTTGCAATTGCCGGTGCTGGCCAGCCACTCGAATTACCGTTCGGTGTACCACCACGTGCGCAACCTGACCGACGATATTGTTCGGGAAATAGTGAAACGAAAAGGAATAATCGGGCTGAACCTGGTGCGGGAATTTTTGCATCCTACCCACCCGGAGGTGCTGTACGAGCACATTCAGTATGGAATGGAGTTTGGCCACGAACACATGGTGTGGGGGACCGACTATTTTCCCAGCTTCCTGTTTAACGAGCCCGACCGGATCCCTTACTTTTTCCCGGAACACGAGCATGCCGGGAAGTTACCCCGGGTTATAGCGGCTGCCCCGTTAAATGAAATTCAAAAAAAGGCCATATGTCATGAAAATGCCTTAAAATTTCTGGAGAATAATTATTCAGGATAAGCTCTACGGGTATTTTTTCACCGTTTAGTATTTTCTTAGTCCCTTAAATTTAACCTTTAGTTATTACAGCAATGAGTACCGACCAGTTGAAATACAGCGGCTTTCATTCGGTACAGCGAGGCGCAGCTGGAAAGCAACCTGCAACTTTTACAAACCAGCCCGTCTGGCTTAAATTTATCGAGACAAGATTAAAGAACCTAAAACGGAAAAGAGCTACTCAACTCATCTATTCAAGAAAGCACCGGGGTTTTTAGGCTCGTTTGCTGTACTGCAAGCTTACTACTCGTTTTTCTTATTTCTCCTGCGCCTGCCAGGAATTTGCGTGCGGTGCCGGGCATTTCTACCAGGATTATGTTTACCCTAAAACGGGTCTACATCAATGGTTACCTGCACTTTGGTAAAGGTTTTCTCCCTGGTTAGTTCAGCCGACTTCTCCTGGATAATTTCCTTTACTTTCTTCAGGTTAATTTTATTTCGCTCCAGCTTAATAAGCAGTTGCATCAGGTATAACCCCCTGATTTTTCCGATCATGGGTTCCTCCGGCCCCAGTACCCTTCCCTTACCCAGCGCATGATGCATGCGGGTTGCCAGTTCTACAGCAGCTAGCTGCACTATGCGCTTATCGGGGTGCTTTACCACCACGCGAATGAGCCGAACGAAAGGAGGATAACGGTACTTTTCCCGTTCACTGATTTCGCTGGCGTAGAAAGAAGGGTAGTCGTGTTCAATAATTTTCTGCAGTATAGGCTGCTGTGGATTATTGGTTTGAATTAATACCTTACCCTGCTTGGCCCTTCTTCCGGCCCGACCGCTGACCTGGGTAATTAAATCGAAAGTTCGCTCGTACGATCGGAAGTCGGGGAAGTGAATCATCCGGTCGGCATCCAGGATTCCCACCAGGCTTACCCGGTCGAAATCCAGCCCCTTGCTCACCATCTGGGTACCCACCAGGATATCGAGCTCTCCTTCGGCAAACTGATCAATGATCTGCTGGTAGCTATTTTTTTTCCGGGTTGTGTCCAGGTCCATCCGCTGCACCCTTGCTTCGGGCAGGAACTCTACAATTTCTTCCTCCAGCCTTTCGGTGCCGTAGCCGGTGCTTTGAATTTTAGATGATCCACAGGCCGGGCACTCCGATACCATGGGTTCCTTGTACCCGCAGTAGTGGCAAACCAGCTGATTGTTATACTGGTGGTAAGTAAGGCTAACGTCGCAGTTGGTACACTTGGGAATGTGGGCGCAGTCTTCGCACAACACGAACGGGGAATACCCCCGTCGGTTCTGGAAAATAATAACCTGTTCGCCGTTGAGCAGGGCCTGCCGCATGGAATCGATAAGAGCGGATGAAAAATTACCCTTCATTGTTTTTCGCTGCCGTTCAATTTTAATATCTACCAGCGAAATTTCGGGCAGCTGCACATCGGCATAGCGGGTATGCAGGTTTACGAGGCCGTAACGATTTTCCCCGGCCTGGTAATAACTTTCCACGGCCGGGGTGGCCGACCCCAGTATTACTTTGGCGTGGTGCATTTTAGCCATAACAATAGCCAGGTCGCGGGCGTTGTAGCGCGGAGCCGGGTCGAACTGCTTGTAAGAAGTTTCGTGTTCTTCGTCTACCACGATGAGTCCGAGGTTGTCGAAGGGTAGCATAATTGCCGAGCGTACGCCGACTACAAACGAGAACCGGCCATCGATAACGCCCTGCCATACTTCCACCCGCTCGTTATCGGAAAACTTGGAATGATATACGCCCATGCTATCGCCGAATATTTTTTTCAGGCGGCCAACAATTTGGGTAGTCAGGGCAATTTCAGGCAGCAGGTACAATACCTGGCTTCCGCCGGAAAGGGCTTCCTTAATCAGTTCCACGTAAATTTCTGTTTTCCCACTGCCGGTTACGCCGTGCAGCAGGGCCACATTCTTTTCTTCAAACACCTGCATAATGCTGTCTTTGGCCCGCGCCTGGGCCGGGGTAAGGTGCACTTCGGTAAATTCTTCCGGAATATTGTCGGTTGAAATGCGCGGTACTGCCTCTTCAAACTCTTCCAGCACGTTATTTTTCAGCAAGGTATTGAGCGAACTGGGCGAAATACCCGTTTCCGACTCTTCGTCCTGCTGCTGCAACAACTCGCTTTTTTCAATGCCCGCGGCATTTCTTTCCGGTTCTTCTATGGCCGGTACCAGTTGCAGGTACTTCATGAGCACCATTAGTTGCTTGTGCTTGCTTTCAAGTTCCTGGAAAATATGGGAAATCCCTTCCCTGGTGTGGTGAGGAGGGGCCAGGCGTATTTTCTTTATGATTTTGGGTTTATACTTCTCCTTAACCTTCTCGAAAATAATTACGATCTCTTTCTTAATCAGGGATTTAATTACGGGGTAAAAGTTACTGCCGTCGAAT
Organism: uncultured Roseivirgaceae bacterium; assembly: GCA_964542855.1. Lineage (GTDB taxonomy): Bacteria > Bacteroidota > Bacteroidia > Cytophagales > Cyclobacteriaceae > CAZIWJ01. The sequence continues at coordinate 757 of CAZIWJ010000047.1, read as the reverse complement.
AATTCGCTGATATTCTGGTACGACAGAAACTGCTTGTCGCTCAGCGCATCCACCAGCATGTCTTCGTCGTCGCTTAACGGGTAGGTATTAGTTTCCGGGTTAAATTCCGGGTGCAGCTGCACGTACGACTCGCTGCTCAGCTTCAGGCCGGAAGGCAGGGCAATGTTCATCACTTCCCCGGTAGTAGCGCAATAATATTCGGCTACCCAGTTAAAAAGCTGCAACTGGTATTCGTTTACCTGTGGTTCTTCATCGAGCAGTTCCAGGATGTAGCGGGCTTCGTATACTTCGGGCACCTGGTCGTGGATGTTGGCAATGATTCCGGTAAGTACTTTCTTCTTCCCAAACGGAACTACCACCCGGCAGCCTTTTCGGGCCCGGTCGTTCAATTCGAGCGGCAGCCGATAAGTAAAGGGCCTGGGAAGGGGGAGCGGAAGAATTACATCGGCAAAAAGCGTAACCCGTTCGGTAGTTGTGTTTGTGTTTAGTTCAAGCGAGCTGTCCATGCTAAATAATAACGAAGAAAAAAGTAAAAATGTAACCTGTTGGGTAAATTAATACACCCTGAGGTAATACCTTGCCTCATCCTAATAAATTATTAGTTGGTAAAGAAAATATCCGGGTACATAAATAAATACTGCCGTATTCAAAGAAAGCGCTGAAATATCGGGAAAGCCTGAATTGTTAAAAGAAACACAGCGGTGCATCAGCAAACTGCAGCCGGTAAACGAAGAAAAATTCCGGTAATCCTATCTTG
>CAZIWJ010000046.1:0-18482 GCA_964542855.1 uncultured Roseivirgaceae bacterium | reverse complement strand
TTAATTCGCTGCCTGCAGCGGTGATGGGTGCTGATAATCCGTATCTGGTTAAGTCATTTACGGTAAGCAGCGGATCAGATATAAGAGTTAATACCTCGGGTGGGAGTATTGCTCTGGATGGCACAAACGGCAATAAAGCAACCGTGAAAGTATTCATCAGGAAAAATGGTAGAATTATTGACAACCAGAGAGAAATTGACGAAGCCCTGGAAAATCTGACTATCGACGTGAAGCAGCAGGGAAACAGTATAATTGCCACGGCTGAAAAAGAAAGTAGCTTCTGGGAGTGGGACAGTTACAGTGTATCCTTTGAAGTGATCACCCCGCGTGAAATTAATTCCGATTTAAAAACCAGTGGAGGCAAAATTAAGGTAAGCGGTGTAACAGGAATGCAACAGGTAAAAACCAGCGGCGGCAGCCTGGTTTTCCACCAGGTTGATGGTGAATTGAACGGTAAAACATCAGGTGGTAGTATTAAAGTAAACTCCTTTAACGGTATCATGAACATTAAAACGAGCGGTGGAAGTATTTCAATAAATAATGCCCGCGGAGATATGCAAGCTTATACCTCTGGAGGGAGTATTAAGGTAGATAACATAGAAGGCAGCCTGGTTGCCAAAACCAGCGGCGGCTCAATTCGGGCGAATATTCTTAATTTGAACGACCGCCTGGAGCTTTCAACCAGTGGAGGTAGTATTTCGGCTAATTTACCGGCAGGCATCGGAATGGAACTGAATCTGAAAGGAAACCGGGTGAGAACATCGCTGAATAATTTCAATGGTGAGTCAGACGACGATTATGTGCGGGGAAGCACGAATGGTGGTGGTATTCCGGTAACTATGCGAACTTCCGGAGGAACTGTTACTTTGAACTTTATCGGCCAAGCATCAAAATAGCTGTTACGTTCTTTGATTAGTCTTGTAACAATAGCTATATTGACTTTTACTATATACTAATCATGAAAAGTAATTAAAGAGAGTGGCGTATACTGCTCTCTTTTTTTAGATATTCCGGTATCCTGCCACGTTTAATCGCGAATAATTTGGGTGAGCGACACCTGTATGGTATCTAACCTGTTATAATTACTGATAAAGTATTTCGCTCATTAAATAATGGTGTAGTACAGTTTAACTTTGATTGCAGTTACCTAATATTATAACCAAAAAAAACCCGAACAATGCTCAGGGTTTTTTGCAACATACTCAAATCCATTATTTTATTCATTAAAACACATCGCGTTAGCTGTGAGGTGAAGTAAATGTTTCACTTTTTCTTTCGAGTACAAACACAAAGGAGCCCCGAATAACGGGGCTCCTTACTACCAAACACACCATTTAACCAACAACTACATTACAAATAAAGGCACTAAACGATTGTTTTTCTACCTCATTAACGTGCTATCTGAACGCTGTAAGATTGTTAGGTAAGCTTGCGATTTAAAACCAAAAAATACCCATTGTTTAAATGCCATATCCGGGGCTAACAAGCCTTAGTTACAGGTTAACTGCTAGTGAAAGTTTGGGTTATCAGTGTTTTAGCTTAAAAGAACCCCGTTGAATCAGCGTGATTTGTATGAGATTTTATGGAATATTACGTTGTTATGGCTTGTAAATATGCCTATATTTTTAATCTACGAATCGTTCAAATTACCATAGCATTACATTCAGCACTACAGGCACGAGGAAGAACGGCAGGCCCACTCGAGCATTATTTTAAGTGAAAGTACAAGACCGTTAGTGTAGTATCATGACTGTCAGGTAGATAACATCCCGCTATGTAAGTTTAAAACGGGTATTTATTTTGTATAGAGATTCCAAAAGCTGTACTTTGTTCCATAAATGCATTAATTACCATGAAATTATCTGCAAATATTATATTGCTCCTACTGTGTGTGGGTATATTGTCGAACGTATCTGTAGCGCAGGATGCGGAAGACCTGACCAAAAAAGAGTTGAGGGCTTTAAAGAAAGAGGCAAGAAAGATGGATCCGGAAGAATTCTATAAGATGAAGCAGGATTTATCGTCGTTAAAACAAGAAAATGCCAATCTGAGCAGTCAGGTTACTTCGCTGGAATCGAAACTGGCTAACAAAGACAATCAGGCCAAGCAGGTGCAAAACGAGCTTCGACAAGTAAAGCAGCAGCTAAATGATGCGCGCGCGAAAGCCCAGGAACTGGTGGCGAAAAATGTGGAAGTGAGTTCGCAGGAGCAGGATTATTCAGAAGGGGTTGTTTTCCGCGTACAGATCGGGGCTTTTAGGAATAAAGACCTGGAAAAGTACCTGGAAACCAGTGAAAACTTTCAGGGTGAATCGGAAGATGGACTGAAGAAATATACCCTTGGAAACTTCCGCGACTACTGGGAAGCAGATACCTTTAAGAAATACCTCAGAGAGATGGGTGTGAAAGATGCATGGATAGTTCCCTATCGCGATGGTATCCGGGTGTCCGTTAAGGAAGTGCTTGAAAACCAGGCGATTCAGCCAGAAGGCGAAGGGCCCGGCACGCAGGAGTAATTAATAAAGACAATTTCGAATGAGAAAAGCCTTCCGCCGCTACGGAAGGCTTTTTATATTAGGGCTATGCAACAGATGACTTGGGAATACCGGGAAGCCCCTGAACAACAAACCGTACAGGAACTGAAACAAGTTCTGAACATTAACGAGATATTAACCAGCCTGTTGGTGCAGCGGGGAATAACTACCTTCGAGCAGGCCAAGTTATACTTCCGTCCTTCTATCGACCATCTTCATGACCCTTTTCTTATGAAGGACATGGATAAAGCCGAACAGCGTTTAAGACAGGCTATTCAGAACAACGAACGCATTTTGGTTTATGGTGATTATGACGTCGATGGAAGTACGTCAGTATCGCTGGTGTATAGTTTTTTACGCAGCCGGCACCGAAACCTGGACTATTACATTCCCGATCGCTACCGTGAAGGTTATGGAATTTCAGAAGAAGGCATTCGTAAGGCCGCTGATCAGGATACCCACTTAATTATTGCACTGGATTGCGGTATAAATGCTCACAACAACATTGCCCTGGCAAACGAATTGGGGATGGATGTAATTGTTTGCGACCACCACCGGCCCAAGCCGGAATTACCGCCTGCCTATGCTATTCTCGATCCCAAGCAAACCGACTGCCAATACCCTTACAAGGAATTGTGCGGTTGTGGAGTGGGCTTTAAATTGCTGCAGGCTTACTGTCAGGCTTCCGGACTGGGTAAGGAGCCATTGTATGAATATCTGGACCTGGTTGCCATTGCTACGGCCTCCGACATTGTACCCATTACCGGGGAAAACCGGGTGCTGGCCTACCACGGATTGATAAAGCTGGCCGAATCATCCAAACCTGGAATTATAGCTCTAAAAGAAATAGCCGGGTTAAAAGACCCTTTATCCATAACTAATATCGTATTTGGTATCGGCCCCCGAATTAATGCGGCCGGCCGGTTGGAGCATGCCCACCGAGCCGTTGAATTACTGGTTTGCGAGTCGATGGAAAAAGCACGAACGCTGGCTTATGAAGTAAATACGCATAATTCCAACCGCAAAGAACTGGACAAACACATTACTGAAGAGGCTATACAATATATTGAACAAAATGAAAATTTACAGGATGCCTGCTCAACGGTGCTTTTTAATAAAGCATGGCACAAAGGGGTAGTTGGTATCGTAGCTTCGCGTTGCATTGAAGCGTATTACCGCCCCACTATTATCCTGGCGGGCTCTGGCGATAAAGCTGTAGGTTCCGCGCGATCGGTAGAAGGCTTCGACGTATTTGAGGCTATTTCGGCCTGTTCGGAACTGCTCGATCGGTTCGGGGGTCATACTCATGCTGCCGGGCTAACGCTGCCCGTAGCGAATATTACAGCTTTTCAGCAGCGTTTCGAGGAAGTTGTAAGCGAAACTATTGAAGAAGAAAGCCTGAATCCGGTACTATCGGTCGATATGCCCATCACGCTCGATCAAATCACCGATAAGTTTTACCGGGTATTACACCAGATGGAACCTTTTGGCCCGGATAATAAAGAACCGGTTTTTGTGGCAGAAAATTTATCGCTTGCCGGGAAAGTTTGGGTAATGAAAGATAAGCACATTAAATTTAACGTGCAGCAGAAAGGAAACAACCGGCGCATTACGGCTGTAGGCTTCGGAATGAGAGACGAATTTGAAGAAATGCTTAACAATTGTAAGAACTTCCGGATGGCCTTTACTGTTGATGAAAATACTTATCAGGGCAATAGCAGCCTTCAACTGTTAATTAAAGATATTAAGGAATAGGAAATACCCGCCTAACAAATAAAACTTATGGAAGTAACCGATTCAACCTTACCTGCAAATGCTTCAATGATCCAGGGTGTGAACGTGGAGGAATTATGCAATACTTATGGTTCACCATTGTACGTGTACGATGCTGATAAAATGGTTAGCCAGCTGGAAAAGCTGAAGCACGCGTTCAGGGGAACACGGGTAGTATTTAAGTATGCTGCCAAAGCATTAACTAACCTGGCTGTGCTGAAACTAATGAAGAATAATGGTACGGGCATGGATGCGGTTTCCATACAGGAAGTGCACTTAGGAATACAGGCCGGATTTGACCCTGCTGATATTTTATTTACTCCCAACTGTGTTTCTTTCGAGGAAGTTAAGGAGGCGGTAAATCTGGGAGTACAGATCAACATCGATAATATTTCCCTGCTGGAACAGTTCGGTGATGCTTATCATAACAGTGTGCCCTGTTGCATTCGCCTGAATCCGAATATCATGGCAGGAGGAAACGCCAACATTTCGGTCGGACACATCGATTCCAAGTTCGGTATTTCCATTCACCAGCTCAAGCACATTCTGCGGGTAGTGAAAACGCACAACATCCGGGTGAACGGACTGCACGTACACACCGGTTCGGACATTATAGATACTGAGGTTTTTTTATTGGGCGCACAGATCATTTTCGATGCTGCACGGAACTTCAACGATCTGGAGTTTATTGATTTTGGAAGTGGGTTTAAAGTAGCCTACCAGGAAGGAGATATTAGTACCGACCTGGACTACCTGGGCTCTAAAATGATAGAGGTATTTGAAGAGTTTTGTGCCGATTACGGACGCGACCTGGAACTGTGGTTCGAGCCGGGTAAATTTCTGGTAAGCGAAGCCGGCAGCTTGCTTACCCGGGTAAATGTGGTCAAAACCACCCCGGCAACTGTATTTGCCGGAGTAGATTCCGGGTTAAATCACCTTATTCGGCCCATGATGTACGACGCTCATCACGAAATAGAAAATATTTCTAATCCTACCGGTGTAAAAAGAGTTTACACTGTGGTCGGATACATCTGCGAAACTGATACCTTCGGGTACGACCGCAGATTGAACGAAGTACGTGAAGGAGATATACTGGCTATGAAAAATGCCGGTGCGTATGGGTTTAGCATGGCCTCGAATTATAATTCCCGCTTTCGGCCGGCGGAAGTATTAATTTATCAGGGAAAAGCGCATTTGATCAGAAAGCGGGAATCCTTCGACGACATTTTGCGCAATCAGGTAGATGCAGATTTTATTTAACAGTTACAGCTATTCAGGTTTTCTCTTTGTTTTTTTCCTTGTACTGATATTACCGGCAAAGGCCCAGGATAATAACACGATCGGGGTAGGGATGGGCGCCTCTTACCAGCAGGTACTGGATCAGCGGATTTCGCCCCTTCGTTATAATGGACCGCAGGCTACCGTGTACGGACAGGTTCTGCTGCCCACCGAGAAAGTAGCACATGAATGGTACGCCCGATTCGACGTTGGCCTGCTTGGGAACGGGGCTAACAACACTGAAATTACAGCCTTTAGAACTGATATTTCCTACTTCTACTGGCTTAATCTGAACGAGTGGAAAGGTTTACAATTGCAAGCCGGAGCAGGACTCACGGCTTACTGGAGCCTGCTGGATGTTGACGTCTATACTAATAATGCATTTAACAACAGCGTTTACAGTTCGATAAACCCGGGTGTAAAACTGGGGAAGGAATGGACGCTGTTTAAACGCTCCTTTCTTTTGGAAGGTCGGTTCTTTATCCCCCTGATTTCTTTTGCGGTGAGGCCGGCTTACGGTTCTACCACTCTGGAAGGATTTATCAATAACGAAACCGATGAGGGCGGGTTTAGCCGCTACCTGAATAGTGGTGATTTTACAACGGTATTCAGGCATTTTCGCTTTAACGCCCTTTATTCGTTAACATATCCCCTCGAAAGTGGTAATGCGCTTCAGTTGCACTACAATTGGGATTTTTACAGCTTCGATCGCCCTCAGCGGGTACAGGCCGGTACTCACCTGCTGGCATTTGGTTTATTAATCCAATTGTGATGATAAGAAAAACCATACTCCTCCTTCTGATACCTGTTTTATTTACCAGTGGTTGTGAAGAAGTTTTTATCGGGAAAGAACAGGAAAACTCTTTCCTGAATAATTTCGAAATCCTGTGGAAAACTATAGATGAAAACTATACTTACTTTGAAGCAAAAAATATCGACTGGAATGCAGTGTATAATACCTACCGCCCGCAGGTGGAGCGCCTGCAAGAAGACGATGTAAGGGGGCTGTTCGATATTTTCAATGAGATGCTCTTCAACCTGGAAGATGGCCATGTGAACCTGCAGGCTGGTTTTGACTTTACTCGCTACGAAGACTGGCGGCTAAATTTTCCCCAGAATTTTAATTTTGATAATGTAGAGCGGAACTATTTATTAAACCCGGAACGAAGCAGTTTGTATGAAATTACAGGCCCATTTTATAATGCCTACATCGATACAATAGGTTATGTGTATTATAACAGCTTTACTGAAGATTTTAGTGGAGGTTTGATAGACTACCTGGTAAATAAATATTCAGCAGGGTTCGATAGCGATGGGAATTTGGTATCGAAGGGGTTAATTATTGATGTTCGCGATAATGGGGGAGGAAGTGTAACGAATGCACGCACCCTTGCCAAGCGATTTGCCGAAGAGCGAACCCGGGTGTACAACGTGTTTTATAAAAAAGGTCCTGGACGAGATGACTTCACTGAACCTGTTCCTGAATTTATAGAACCAGCTGAAGCTACATATAATGGTCCGGTAGTCATACTGACTAACCGATCTTGCTACAGTGCCACCACTTTTTTTGTACAGATGATGCGGGAGGTTCTGCCCAATACACGCCTTAGAATTATTGGAGACAATACCGGGGGCGGAGGAGGGCTGCCCATTAGCAAGGAATTACCCATTGGATGGCGATATCGATTTTCTTCTACCGTAACCCTGGCTCCGGGTAGCCGCAATATCAATTCCGATAACCCGAACATCAATATTGAATTTGGCATACCCGTTGATGAGCAGGTGAGCATTACCGAACAGAATATTGCAGCAGGACGAGACCCAATCATTGAACGAGCCATTGAATTGATCAGCAATGCGTTTAATGAACAGGTACACCGGAGTGGTGGTTAGTTGTTCCAGGCAATGCGTACTACCTTTGCGTTGATATCGTTTTCAGAGAAAAATTCAATCCAGTACAACTGCTGGGCAGAAAGGTGATCGTTTGGTGATTTTATTTCAATAAAGGAGTAATCGGCGGTCTTCTCGTTCCAGATGAACAAATCGGGAAAGCCACGGGTATTTTCCCTTAAATCCCGGGCCATTTCATTCAGTACTTTCCGGGTTGCGGGTGCGCCAAGCAGGTTATACACACGTTTAACCAGCGGAAGTAAATTTTCATGCCACCCTACGAATGGATTGTAAATACCGAATTTATTACTGAAGTGCCTGTCGAGTAGGTCTTCAAAGTCCTTGGGGCACTCAATAACATCGAGTCGTTCCCGGATCATCGGCTCCCTTTTGGTGTAAAAGTTTGGGCTATATAAATCGCTAGGAGCACGTTGTAACGGGTTGTGTAAGGCATCGCTGTCCAGGTTGTAAATAATATCCCAGAATACCAGTCCAAATAGCCCCCTCCACAAGTAGTTTTCGCTGTAAGTGCCATTAAATCCCTGATTTTGGTAATAGGTGAGAGCTTCCATTTCCACCCAAACCTTTTCTTTGGAAGTCGGTAGTACGATAGTATCGCTTCTTTTAAGCAGTTGAGTGGTGCTTTTTAAGCGCTTTCCACTAGTTAAACGGGCAGAAAAATCGCGCGCAAAGTATCGTTCTTCCGCATTTTGCGGGTTTTCAATCATTTCTTCACAAAGGTTAAGTGCTTCGTCATTATGGTTTAGCCGATAAAGTAAGCGGGCCCTTCGTTCCCGGCTGGGTGCTTTGGGAGAATGTTGATAAACCTGGAAAGCCTCGGCATACAGGGCATACTGTTCCAGCAGTTTACCGCAACGCTGCACCATTTTATCGTACTGGGGGAGAGCAACTTTACATAAATCGTTGCGCTGGCGAACCTGTTTGCGGAAGTAGTGATAAGCCTCTTCCGGTGGAACCGTCTCCTTTTCAATTTCATCGCGCAGCAGTTTAAAGTTTTCGTACCAGGCAATGACAAACAATTTGTCTTCCGCTTCCTTGCGGGATGTAAACTGGGGTTTGAGTTTCTTCTGATCGAACAGTTCCGTTTTAATGTATCCGATATCCCTAACCACAAATGAAGTAATGTTCTCATGCAGGTTCCCGAAGAAAAGAAAGTGGAGGAAGGTTACTTCCGCTTCGAAATTAATGGTGATGATCGGTTCCTTACCAGCAACAGCATTTACCAGTTGGGTAGAATCCAGTTCGTTGCTCAGAAGACTAATGAGCTCACCTTTTTTAAGAGCACCGAGTTTACCGGGGTATTCCAAAAGAGTTTTTCCGAGCCGGGTGAGTTCAGCCTTGGTAAAAATGTGTAACAGTTCGGCTGACTGTTCAGGAATGTACCCTGGAAGCTGCACAATAAATTGTTCACTAATCAGTTCATCTACGCTATCCTGTAAAGGTTCAATTTCCGGATATTTCAAGCGGTTAACCCGGAAAAAACGGCCTCTGCGGTTAAAAATACGAATGTAAAGGCAGCGAGCGTTTTCCGAAAGTTGGGCAAAACGATGCAGGAAATTATGCTCTTGTTCCTGGAGCAAACTATCGTACTGCTCTGAGACAAACGTTAAAATACTTTCGAAATAGCCGAGATAGTATTTTTCAGGAAGATCTATAGGGGGTGGTTTACTCATACTGGCATTCCCGGTAATAAAAAAGCCCCGCATTTTTTGCAGGGCAACGAAATTAACGTTATTCTGTTTTATCAAAAAATCGGGCCTGGCCCGATTTTAACGAATAATTGAATTCAACGGTAACTAGGCACGTTTTACATTCACAGCATTCAGACCTTTTTTGCCTTGAATGACTTCGAAGCTAACACGGTCGTCTTTTCTGACATCGTCAGTTAAACCAGAGATATGAACAAAGATTTCGCGATCGCTTTCATCTTCTTTAATAAAACCATAACCTTTTGTTTCATTAAAGAATTTGATGGTTCCTGTTTGCATAATTTTAGGAATAAATAATAATAGTTAATAAAATAGAAATAAATTAAATGACTTTAAAAGCCATCATCAAGGAAAAACAACCAGTGAACCCAGTAAATACTTACCAATGAGCACTAATCATACCGTAATACCACATTCCTCAAATCCGGGTAATTAATGCAAATCAGGAGACTACTTCAATTCCTTTAACTAAGAGGAAATACTTAAACGTAAATAAAGCGAAAAAATCATGCGAGCAATACTACCAGCCTTAATTTTTTTCATTTTAGGGCCTTTTTTACAGGCACAACAGCTATCTCCCGGCCAGATAACCATCCTGGCCGGGAAAGAGCAGGATCATTTATTCCAAAATTTCCGGGAATTACTTCAAATTCCAAATGATGCGCATTACCCCGATAAGCACATTACTCCCAATATAACATGGATCGACAGCGCATTTCAATCGCACCAGTTTATCAATCGTAAACTTTCTACTGATGGCCCGGTACCATTGTTACTGTGTGAACGGCAGTTTCCAGATGCCGAGCAAACTGTACTGGTTTACCTTCAGGCCGACGGGCAACCGGTTGATCCAACCCGCTGGAACCAGCCCGACCCTTATAACCCGGTGGTGAAAAAACAAAATGAAGAAGGCAAATGGATTATACAACCCTGGGAATCGCTAGCTGAGCCGGATGAGGAGTCGCGTATTTATGCCCGGTCAACCTCCGATTCCAAGGGGCCTATTGCCATGTTACTTTCTGCACTGAACGCGATGGATAAAGCCAACATCCAGCCAAACTACAATTTAAAGCTGATTATCGATTTTGAAGAGGAATTGGGTTCACCCCGTTTACCGGATGCCGTTGAACAGCACAGCGAAGCGTTAGCAGCCGACATGTTAATTATTCTCGATGGGCCACCCCACGTGTCGAATAAACCCAGTTTAAAATTCGGGGCCAGGGGAATTTCCACGATTACCCTTACCGTTTTCGGGCCGCGCGCGCCACAACATAGCGGACATTACGGAAACTATGCCCCGAACCCTGCCTTGCGCCTGGCCCAACTACTGGCTTCCATGAAAGATGAGGAAGGAAGGGTAACTATTCCTGGTTTTTACGAAGGTATTGAACTGGATAAGGAAACCCGTGAAATTCTGGCTGCCGTACCCGATAATGAAGAAGCTATTATGAACATGCTGGGAATTGGAGCAACCGATAAGGTGGGCAACTCTTACCAGGAGGCTATTCAGTACCCTTCACTGAATGTGCGTGGGCTATCATCAGGATGGGTAGGAAATAAAGTGCGAACTATTGTACCGGCCACAGCTACCGCAGAAATAGATGTGCGGCTTGTAAAAGAAAGCGATCCGGAACGATTAATTCGGCTAATAAGAAACCACATTGAAGAGCAGGGATATTACTTAATAGATCGGGCGCCTACCGATGCCGAGCGGCAAAAGTACCCACGCATTGCCTTTTTCAGGTCTACCATCTCTTACCAGGCTTTTCGCACTGATTTCGATACAAAAGTGGGAGAATGGTTAACCCGTGCTTTAACCCGGCAGTACGGTAAGGAGCCTATCCGTCTTCGAACCAGTGGCGGATCAATTCCTATTGCTCCTTTTGTTACCACTTTGGGTATACCAGCGGTAACCGTTCCCACAGTAAATCCCGATAATAATCAACACAGTCCTAATGAATTTATCCGGGTGGGAAACCTGCTTGGCGGGGTAAGCACGCTGTTGTCTGTTTTGAATGAGCCGTTGTAGAAACGAACGCTATTGAAAAACGTCTGGATGGTAAATCCTGCATTTAAATGATTTCAGATGGCACAAATTGAAAAACAAGAAAAGGAGCAGGTTCGTACATTAATTTGATATGTTACCAAAATACGCAACCTATTCAATTAAAAACCGGTTGAGAACCGGCTTAATGCTTTTATTAATGGTAGCCCTGATGCTGGCCCTGGGGTATTCTTTCGTGGGAATTGATGGGTTAATCTGGACGTTTGTATTTAGTGTTATCTTTATTGGAGTACTTCCTGCCCTGCCCCCTGCGCTGATTGTTCAGTTGCAGGGTGGAAAGAAATTATCTCCTTATCAGGCTTCCAATTTATACCGGATTACCGGCCATGTAGCTCAGCGGGCCGGGCTAGAGCAAGCACCCATACTGTACTACTTGCCTACCCGGGCGTTAAACGCATTTGCTACAGGGAGTAAAAAAGAGCCCATCGTTGCCCTATCGGCCGGCTTGTTACAAAACCTGAACACTGAAGAGTTGGCCGGCGTCATTGCCCATGAGATCAGTCACATTACCAACAGGGACATGGTACTGAAGCGCGTTGCCGATTACGTTACCCGCTTAACCCGGATGTTCAGCTTTATTGGTCGTATTCTAATTATTATCAACTTGCCCCTGCTCTTTATGGGGTATCAACCCATTTCCTGGGTAGCCATTCTGCTGTTACTATTCGGACCGTTTCTGATTAATATATTGAACCTGGCGTTGTCCCGGACCCGCGAATACGAAGCCGATGCTGCTGCCGTACAGATTACACAAAATCCAATCGGCCTGGCCCGGGCGCTGGAAAAACTAGAACACTACAACAGCAGGATGAAAGGCGGGGTAAGAGGCTGGCAAATCGATGTTCCCGAATGGCTCAGAACGCACCCGTATACCAAGGAGCGAATTAGGCGTTTAACCAGGCTAGCGGGTTCCTAAAGGTGTTCGTTTCCGTAAATTGCTTTTTGCCAGGCGTGTGGTTCATGATGCCGGAACACATGTCGGTTTCAGGAAAAGCATTACCTGAACAGTAACTTACCATTTTTCTAACGCACAGAATTATTTTACAAGCCTGTATTTTCAGGAAGTAAACGGTTGGTAATAAAGACATATTCCAGAAGTATAATTCCTGTTAATAATGAACTTATTTTAACAGCGTTTTCCCCTTTTTCAGTTGATAAGTAATTTTGCGGTATAGTTCATCAGGGTTAAACGGTTTGGTAATGAAATCATCCATACCTGCACTCATTACCCTTTCCTGAATTTCAAGTACAGCAGAAGCAGTGAGAGCAACTATGGGTAAATTTTTGTTAGAAGCTTTAATGGCTTTGGTTGCTTCATATCCATCCAGTACAGGCATTTGCAGGTCCATCAGAACAAGGTCGTACTTTGTTGTTTTAGCTTTATCTACTGCAATTTTACCATTCTCTGCTACTTCAACGGTAAAGCCCCATTTTTCCAGGAATTTGCGGGCTACCATTACGTTCATGGCATTATCTTCTGCCAGTAAAACTTTGGTATTTTCCAGTTTATCGTAGTTTACCGTCTGGTTATTAGCAGGTTTCTTTACTTTTAGTTTCTCCTTATCAATGAAAAACGATAAGGTAAAGTAGAACCGGGTTCCCTTACCCGGTGAACTATCGATAAATATTTGGCTTCCCATAATTTCCAGGAGTTTTTTGGTTATAGACAGCCCGAGCCCGGTACCACCGTACTTGCGGGTAGTATCAGCATTGGCCTGGATAAAGGCATTGAAAATAGATTCCCGTTTATCTTCCGGTATACCAATACCCGTATCGGTTACCTCAAACTGAATTGTTATTTTTTCTTCGAGTAGTTCTAAAATGTTTAGCGAAAGAGTTACCGATCCCTTATCAGTAAATTTTACCGCGTTACTAACCAGGTTATTCAGCACCTGGGAAAGACGAGTAGGGTCACCAACCAGTAATGCTGGAAGATTATTACCATGTTGAATATTAAATGCGATTCCTTTTTCCTGTGCCTTAAATGAGAAGGAATGCTGCAACCCGTTGAGTAAATCCTTAACGTCGAAACTGGCTGCTTCGAGTTCAATTTTCCCCGATTCAATTTTACTGAAATCCAGTATGTCATTAATAAGAGCCAGCAGGTTCTGGGCTGAAAATTTCAGGGCATTCAGGTTTTCAACTTGTTCGGGCCTGGGGTTCTCTTGTAACAGTATGTGTGAAATACCAATTACCGCATTCATGGGGGTCCTGATCTCATGGCTCATGGTTGATAGAAACTGTGCTTTAGCCAACGAAGCTTTTTCAGCTTTTTCTTTGGCAAGAACCAGTTGTTCTTCAGCATCCTTACGTTCCAGGGTAAAGCCAATCCAGTTACCCAGTAAAGTAATAAAGCTAATATCATTAGCTGTAAATTCTCCCTTTCTTTCCCCGGTAGTGAAAAAGCTTACTACGCCGTAAAGCTCACTTTTTACGTATATCGGAGCCCCGATATGTGCAGTCAATTGGGCCTTTTTATGGCACGGATGGCGGTTAACTTTTCCAAATGAGGTTCTGGATATAGCCTTCTTTTTAAGAATAATATCACCGCAAGGTACTTCTTCCAGTGGTGTTGGCCCCTGCCCCGGTTTACATACAGCTTCTATTTTGGAACTTACAAAAGCAGGCTCATACATTTTATCCTGCACCTTGGCCACAATACCAATGGGAAGTCCCAGGTAATCGCTAACAGCTTCCAGGGCGTGCTCAATTTGGTTTTGATAATCCAGGTTGGCGCGGGAGGCAATCATGTTCAGGGTTTCCAGCCCGCGGCGGTACTGGGCCATTTGTTGTTCGGAATTCTTATCTACTGTAATATCCTGAACCACCCCGCTCACGGTTAACTGACCGTTAATATTGAATTTTTGTTTGCCAACAATCCTTACCCACCGGTGTTGCTGCTGTCGGGTGAGAATGCCCAGGGTGAGTTCCAATTTTTTTCCCGATTGTGAAGTATCCCGCAGTGCTTTTTTAAAAATTGACTTCGATATTTCGTTAAAGAACATCAGGGTATATTCCAGGGTGTGCTTACCTACTCCCTTCGTACCCATGCCAAAAATCTGGCTGAGTTCCTCTGACCATAAAATTAGTTCTTGCCCCGGATCGTACTCCCAGGCACCCAGTCCGGCCAACTGCTGGGCTTCTCTCACCGCCTGCTCCGAGTCCAGTATGCGTTGCTGAATAAGTCGCTCTTTGGTAATGTCCGACTCAATGGCTATAAAGCGTTCAATATCGCCCCGTTCGTTTTTAATGGGCTGGCATTCTATGGATAAGAACATTTTCCGGCCGCTTTTCGTGTAGTTAACCAGTTCACATTTGTAAGGCCTGCCCTGGCTGAGAGCCTGGCCAAAGCGTTCAATTGTCGCCGGGTCGGTTTCGGGGCCCTGGAGGAATTCCCCGGGTTTTTTCCCATACACTTCATTTATATTGTATCCCGTAATCTGTTCAAAGCTTCGGTTTACCCATTCAATATTCCCTTCACGATCGGTAATAACTACTCCGTTTTCCGTTTTCTCGGCAACCAGGGCCAGTTTACGGATTTCTTCTTTGGCCAGTTCAGTTTCAGTAATGTCCATGGCAGAACCAAATACCCCAATAATGTTCATGAAATCATCGAACATCGGGCGCACAGTAGACATGATATAACGGGTATGTTTGTTGGTGGGTCTGATACGATATTGAAAACGAACCTGTTCACCATTACGGGCCTTTTCAATAGCCTCCTCCACAACGGGAATATCTTCTTTTACCAAAAGTGCTTTAAATGCGTTTCCGTAAGGAGATAAGCGATAGCGAGGGTGGCCTAGTTGTTGATATATTTCATCGGACCAGTATACCTTTTTAGTCTGATCATTAATCGACCAGTATCCAAGTTTCACCAGGGCCTGGGTTTCCTTTAATTGTTGCTCATTTTCACCTATCCGTTGCAGTAATTCTTTCTGATCGGCCAGGGTCTGCTCAAACAGCATTTCGCTAGCAGTTAATTCTTCGTTCAGTTTTTTCTCTTCCCGAATAGCAGATTCTAACCTTTGTTTGTGGCGGTACCGGCTAATAACCACGAAATAAATAAAACCCGCATACAGGAGTAGCTGAAAAATAAGCTGAGTCTGATTCACTGGTGCCTGCTTCACCAGTGAAATATTGATCAGTGTTGAGATAACAAATAATAAAATGTAAACTCCACTGGCTTTTTTGGTGTAAAGAACGAGGCTTAAACTCAGTAAAATGTAGATGCTGCCAGTATAGTGGCTATGGAAATTATTGATGTAGAGCAGAACCTGGAGCCACACGACCAGGACAAAGCTGAGGCTGTAAACAAGTTGCTGAAAGTATTTTTTTACGACCAGAGCGTAAAAAGAACCAAACAAGATAGCGGCCATGATGCCAGAAACCGTTAGGCGAAACCAAACTGGATCGGTTATACCAGGATGCAGATAATTCTTGAACCACACCGGTAATAGCACGAGTGTAATACCAAAAAATAATAAGCTTCGGAATAAGAATAAGGGTTTTTCCAGCTCTGCATTTTCCAGCAATTGCTTCATAATGATTTGAAATTATTCCAAAAATATTATGAATTAATTGCAAGATATAGCCGTTTACAGGCCAGATCATACACGAGTAAAAAAGATACCGGTATGATGAAAAAGAAAAGTATTGTGTTGTGCGCACGAGAAGATTCGAACTTCCACGCCAGTTAAGGCACTGCCCCCTCAAGACAGCGTGTCTACCAATTCCACCACGTGCGCAGTTGGAATGCAATGTTACTGATTTACCCGGTGTTTTACAACAAATCAGTTAGTAAGAATATAGTCATGAACCTATTAGTTGAGTAAGTTATTTGTTTTGCAGCATAACCAGTGAAGCAAACGTTACTTGTTATTCAACCCAGTTATAATTTTAAAGACTAGTTATATTAGTACGCTGTAAACTCAATCACCAGTCAGAACGTTACAACCTTAACTAATCATATTTTCTTTCTATGATTTGTTTTATTAAAAAGAACCCAGAGAATAAATTGAATTGCAACCAGTTTTCCTGCGTAGTATTGCAGCCACGAAATGAATGTCAGTTATGAAAAGACAAGCTGAGGCAGAAATACCTACACCTTATGGTACATTTCAGATGATTGCCTACGCCGAAACCCCGGAAGATAATCGACCGCACATTGCCCTGGTTAGTTCAATTAACACTAATGAAATTCCACTGGTTCGGGTTCATTCGGAATGCCTTACAGGAGATATTTTCGCCTCTGCCCGCTGCGATTGCGGGGAACAACTCCACGCTGCCCTTTTGCAAATTGGAAAAGAAGGTGGGGCCCTGATTTACTTGCGACAGGAGGGAAGAGGTATTGGATTAATTAATAAACTGAAAGCTTATCAACTTCAGGATAAAGGATTCGATACTGCTGAAGCCAATGTTCACCTTGGATTTGATATAGATGAAAGAGATTACACTTCAGCAAAAATTATCCTTGATGACCTGAATATTACACAGGTTCGGCTTATGACTAATAATCCTGACAAAATAGATAGTCTTAAAAATAACCAGATCGACGTCGTGGAGCGGATACCTGTTATTATTGAGCCTAATGATAACAACATCGGCTACCTTCAAACCAAGCAAACCATAATGGGGCATCTACTAAATATCAAGTAGCTTCAAACCTGGTATTTTAATTTCTTCGAGATGCTCCTTTTTCAGCTAATTCATTGCAACTGTAGGTTTCAGACCAGTACAAATAATTAAAATAATAACTTTTTGTTTATCATTAGGTTATAAAATGTAAACAAAGCTAACCTTTTGAGTGAATGCTTGATAGTGCAGTACACGTTCAGGGTTCTAATTTTTACTTTAAGCCAGATAAAATATGAGTTATTCAGAAAGAGATATGCAGCTTAATGAGCTTTTCGAGCAATTAAGCACAGCAGAACGAGCAAGTGTAACGCAGGAAATTGAAACTAAAATCTGGGCTTTATGGCTGGAGAGTGGTGATGAAATCATTAACCAAATGATGGAAGAGGCTACTACTTTAATGCTGGATAGCCAATATACAAAGGCTATAGAAATTTTTAGTCGGGTGATAGAGCAGATGCCCGATTTTGTAGAAGCCTGGAATAAGCGAGCCACTGCCTACTTTTTACGTGGCGATTATAAGAAGTCGATGGATGATGCTAAACTAACCCTTTCGCTTGAGTCCCGCCATTTTGGGGCTCTTTCTGGCCTGGCATCTATTTATCTTACCGTAGGCGATAACCACGCAGCCCTGCGGGCATTTGAACGAATTCTAGATATTAAGCCCAAGCAAAGTACCATTCAAGCCCAGGTAAAAAGGTTAAAAACTAAAGTGAATACACATTAAAGTATTACGCAAAAAAAGCCAGGCAGCGAAACCTGGCTTTTTCAGTTATGATTAGCCAATCAGTTCAACACCTGATTCAGCTTCACGAAAGTAATTTTGTGCGGAGTATCGTTAATTTTATCGGTAAACCCGGCATCCACATCAATTTTCATTCGCTTGCCCGACTTGTTTACTACCTCCCAGTCTCTAAACATTTCAATCTGAATCTCGATAAACTTTTCGTGTAGATCAGTAAGATCATCCTTGTTCTCATCGGGTACTACCATCAAGAAGCTCTGGCCTATTAATTCGTCGCGATCATATTCGTACATACTGCAGTAGTTATCGTTCACTGCAACGAAATACCCGTTTTCGTCAGTAATGCAAATTGCCAGATCAGTGTTTTCTATGATTTTTTCAAAGTCTTGTGGATTTGCATTAATAGCGTCCTTTAATCGATTAGTTTCCTGTACGTCAATCATAATAATTAGGGTTTAAGGGTTTAATTTCATAAAAAATAATTTAATTACACTAATTATGAGGTACTCCCACATATGACTACTGAAAAGATAATACCAGGTGTCTGCACCATTTACCATACACAATCAGTGGTTTTAAAGGTACATACCGGGCAATACCAAGCAGCCGGTTAAGTCTACCTCATTATCGCTCGTGTAACAGGACATAAATTACACACAGTGAATGGGAAAAGAATAGTAAAATGGACCAGGCAGGTATGGTGTAATGATCTTCTTTTATTTACCAAACCCGGGTAGCTTCTGTATAACCCCAAGCAATTAAATATTACACAAAGGAGTTGCTTATCAGTTGATAAGCAGACAATTTGTTTATAGTACTTCCACAACTTGTATG
>CAZIWJ010000045.1:10634-18500 GCA_964542855.1 uncultured Roseivirgaceae bacterium | reverse complement strand
AGGCCTGTTGCTCCTCGTAGCTTACGCTTACGTTCAGCCTTCTCATGGAGCGGAGCGGCATGAGGCAGAACGAATAGTGCGTACCGGCCATATCTTCCTGGTTAACCGGTACCCCCAGGGTTTCGGCATCCCAGTCTTTCCGGCGGCTAACCGAATAACGAGTTAGTGCGTGCACCAGCCTCACTTTGAGAATACTGCTAATAGCTTTGCCCCGCTTACTGAAACCTTTTCGAGCAGTAACATCTGAAATGAATTGCCCGGTTTCGGCCAGTCGCTGCCCTACATCTTTCAGCAAACGGCCGGTACGGTAAATAACTTCTGCCCCTTTAGCAGCCGCATAATCGGTAGGCAAAGAAACCACCGCGAGCATGAGTTGAACATCGAGCGCATGACTGGCGTAAAAATCAGCCCCTTTAGCCATTTCGTTTTCATTATGCCATTCGGGTAGTTTTCTTCCTTCAGCAAGAAATTGCTGCAAGGGTTCCGGGTAGCTGTCATCGACCGGAAAATCGTTGCGCTGCATGGTTTCGAACAACTGCCTGACCAGTTTCCGGTTACCGCTTTCCATGATCGATTCAACGGCCCTGTCGGCTAGCGGATCGCCGGTTTGGCGCATGCTATCCAGGAATTCGTGGGTAGAGTATTTCATAGTTTACAGTTATTACCCTATGAACGAGTTGAAAGCTAAAATGATTGCAAAAAAGCCCGATGTTTACGCTCTTCTTCCGGTAGGCCCATTTATTGCATGGCAAGCATGGAAGAGGCTATTTTATTCAGAGATAGCACCTTATCGGCGGCACCGATGGCGATAGCCTCTTTCGGCATACCAAATACCACGCTGCTGGCTTCATCCTGGGCAATGGTGCTGGCACCGGCGTCTTTCATTTCTTTCAGGCCAGCTGCCCCGTCGGCCCCCATGCCGGTCATGATGATCCCAATGCTGTTTTTACCGGCGTAAAGGGCTACCGAGCGAAACAATACATCTACCGCAGGCCGGTGGCGGTTTACCAGTTGGCCGTCTTTCAGTTCCACGAAATACCGCGAACCGCTGCGCTTCAGTAGCATGTGCCGGTTGCCCGGTGCAATGAGGGCCCTTCCCCGGATTACTGAATCGCCCTGAACGGCCTCCCTGACCGAAATTTTACAAATGGCATTCAGCCGACTGGCAAATGAACGGGTAAATACTTCCGGCATGTGTTGAACAATAACAATACCGGGGCAGTCTGAGGGCAATGATTCCAGGAAAACTTTCAGGGCTTCCGTACCCCCGGTAGAGGCTCCTACGGCAACCACCTTTTCGGTGGTTTTAATCATGCTGTGTGCCGGCCAGCCACTATTAGATTTAATTACCACATCGGCGGTATACTTGGCCTCTACCATCGTTGGCTTTGCTCTTTTGCGTTCAACTTTCGCCTGGGCTGCTGCCTTCACTGCATCGCAAAGCCTGATTTTCGATTCTTCAATAAATTCGCGGGTGTGTAGTTCGGGCTTGGTGATTACTTCCACCGCCCCGTACTCCAGGGCTTTGATGGCTGTTTCAGCCCCTTTAGTAGTTAGCGTTGAAATAACCACCACCGGGATCGGGTGCTGTGACATGAGTTTTTTTAAAAAGGTAATGCCATCCATGCGGGGCATTTCCACATCGAGGGTAATAACATCCGGAACCACTTTTTTCAGCTTGGCCGCTGCTGCGTAAGGGTCGTTAGCCACAGCTACCACTTCAATCCTGGTGTCGGACTCGAGAATAGACTTCAGGGTTTGACGAACCACTGCCGAGTCGTCTATAACCATCACTTTAATTTTTTCCCCCATGCAATTCAGGTTATTTATTCAAAAATTTCATCCGTACGGCACCCGTATTGGTGTGAAACACAATTTTTCTTCCTTTTTGTCCGCCGATGCTTTTTGCCACAATGGGGATTCTCATCTCTTCCAGTTGCTCCTGGGCCAGTTCGTAATTCCTGATACCGATGGTAAACTGGCTATCGGCCTGGCTGGGTTCTTTACCGCCGAACACTTTGGCCACCAGGTTTCTCCGCCTGCACCCCATATTCTCCATGCGCTGTACCAGCAGTTCGTTAGCAATATTGCCGTACTTCGGGCTGGCCAGCCCTTCCCCGTTCCAGTAAGGAAGCATGTAATGGTTAATGCCTCCGGCTTTCAGTGTTTCGTCGTACAGGCATACTGCTATGCAGGTTCCCAGCACGGTATCTACCAGGGTTGGTTTCCTGGCAACATAAAGGGCCGAAGGAAGCAGGTAGTGGAAGTTTTTTACGAGGGGTACTGCAACTTTAGAATAATTCTCCATCCTCAAACATTATATCCTCACTTCCCATTAAACCTTCTTCTGTAGGTATTTCTGTTTTTGGAAGCGTAATGATAAACGTACTTCCGCTGTTCTTCGTGCTTTCTACATTCAGGGTGCCATTCAGCAGTTCCAGGCAGGAGGCTGCCACGGAAAGGCCCAGGCCATGCCCGCGATGGGTTTTGGTAGATCCGCTTTTCAGTTGCCTGAAGCGGGAAAATATAAGCTTTATCTCCTCTTCGTTTAGCCCGGGCCCCTGGTCGGTTACCCGGATTACCAGTTGTTCTTCGGCTTCCTCCGCGTAAATGTAAATTTCACTGCCGGCAACCTCGGTAAATTCAATGGCATTGGCCAGCAGGTTCGACAGGGCCAGCCGGAGTTTATACTCGTCGGTAGTAAACGTATACTGATCGGGAAGAGCGTTGCTGAGCTGTACCACCAGCTGCTTTTTGCTGGCGCGACCTGAAAAGTTAGCAATCACTTCTTCCAGCATATCATAAACAGGAACCTGGGCCAGTTCCGGGTACAGGTCGCCGGCTTCAATTTCAGCCGCACAGAAAATATTCCGGAGTTGAAAATCGAGCTGGGCCGCTTCTGCGTAAATGAGATTAGCCATTTTGTGGGCTTTATCCATTTCACCCCCTTCCAGGGTAGTAATGGAACGGGCCAGTGCCAGGATAGACGCAAAGGGGTTATTAATTTCATTGCGAATGTTCGACAGGAATTGCGACTTCATGGCTTCCGATTCCTCCAGGTGTTCATTAGCCTTTTGTAGTTCCCGGGTAAGTTGCTTCAGCTTATCGAGCGATTCTTCATTTTGCCGGAAACGGTTTTTCAGGACTTCCAGCAACTGATCGTTTGTTAAGTTATCCATGCGTTTATACTTGTTGGTGATTTTTCAGGTTCTTCTGAAAACAGTAGGCACAATCTGCTCCAAAGGGACGTTCATGTTAGTTATAGACTCAGAATGTCCTAAAAAGAAGTACCCCCCTTTTTTCAGGTTCTGGCATAATTTATTAATTACTTTTTCCTGGGTGGCCTTATCGAAATAAATTAGCACGTTGCGGCAGAAAATCACATCCATCCTGGTTTCAACCGCATAATTTGCACTCATGAAATTCAGCCTTCCGAACTTCACCTTTTTTCTTAATTCCGGCACCACCCGAACCAGTTTCCTGGAAGAGTCTTTGCTCCGTAAAAAGTACTTTTTCTTCAGCGACATGGGAACTACGGCAATCCGCTGTTCCGGGTAAATTCCCTTCCTTGCTTTTTCCAGCACGTCGGTAGAAAGATCGGTTGCCAGAATATTGTAATCTGGCTGGTGGTGTTGGGCATAATACTCCTGCAATACAATGGCCGTGGTATAAGGTTCTTCACCACTGGAGCAGCCTGCATTCCATACCTGGAGCGGATGGATAACTGATTTTCGAGACGCAAATTCAGGTAAAATGTGCGAGCGCAAAAAATCGAAGTGATTAGCTTCGCGGAAGAAGTCGGTTTTATTGGTAGTAACCACATCGATCATGTGAATCAGTTCCGACTGTTTTCCTTCGGGGCTGAACACAAAATCGATGTAGTCTTTAAAAGTGGGAATTCCCAGCGCGTTTAATCGCTTAATGAGCCGCCCCTGGAGCATGACCTGTTTTACCGGGGCCAGTTTTATGCCGTATTCCTGGTGAATGTACCGGCTCAACCGTTCAAACTCAGCCTGGCTTAGTTTCTGGTTGTAAGTAGTAGCTTGGGGGGCGTGCTCCATGAATAAATTATTAATAGTTTATAAATCCATCGTCTCCGGTTTGGGGTCTATCGTCGAGCGAAAGGTCGATACCTCCTCCATCATTCATTTTACTGGTTTCTTTCTTTTGCTCTACCTGTTCCGTATAAGAAGCTTCTTTTGTGGGTTTACTTTTTCGGGTGGTTTGCTTCGAGAAAGTGTTATCCATGGTGAAGAAGCTCATCAGATCGCGCAATTGCTCAGCCTGGGCGTAGAGTTGCTCTGAACTGGAGGCCATTTCCTCCGAGGTGGCCGCATTTTGCTGGATTACCTGGCTTAGCTGCTGCATGGCGTTGTTCACCTGGTCGGCGCCGGAATTCTGTTCCACGCTGGCCGCACTGATTTCCTGCACCAGCTTGGCAGTACGCTGAATATCAGGCACAATTTCATTAAGCAGGGATCCCGATTTTTCAGCTACTGCCACGCTACTGGTAGAGAGTTGGTCTATTTCCTCGGAAGCATGCTGGCTTCTTTCTGCCAGTTTGCGTACCTCAGCCGCTACCACGGCAAAGCCTTTGCCGTGCTCCCCGGCCCGGGCGGCTTCTACCGCCGCGTTCAGGGCCAGCAGGTTGGTTTGACGGGCAATTTCCCCGATAATGGATATTTTACTGGCAATAGACTGCATAGATTCAACCGTGCTGTTTACGGCCGAACTACCTTCCTGAACATCTTCCGATGCTTTCTGGGCAATGCTTTCGGTTTGCTGCGCATTGTCGGTATTCTGCTGGATATTAGCCACCATTTCTTCCATGGAGCTGGATACTTCTTCTGCAGACGATGCCTGTTCGGTAGCCCCTTCAGAAAGTTGTTGCGAAGATGAACTCATCTGCTTGCAGGCACTGGCGATGTGGTTGCTGATGAGCATAATTGAAGAAATAATTTCCTTCAGCTTTTCCACCATTTCCCGAAGGGCTTCTGACGACTGGCCGATTTCATCTTTCTGATTAATAGCAAGCGTAGCGGTTAGGTCTCCTTTGGTTACCTGCTCAATGTAAGCCATCTGCTGGGAAACCGGTTTGGTAATGGAGCGGGTAATGAAGATACCGGCAATAATCCCGATAACAATGGCCAGCAGTACCCCGATAATCATTATCAGGTTAGAAGCATCGATGATGCCGATGGTGTCCGATGCAATGGTTTGGGTTTCCCGGATTCCTTTTATGGCCAAATCCCGGGCGATGGTAAGCAGGACCTGGGCGGCTTCGTCTCTTTTTCCTCCCAGGTTATTCAGGTTAGCCAGGGCATCTTTAGACTCCTGTAAATTACTGGCGTAAGTTTCAGCGGCTGCTCTCGCTTTGTTCAGTTTTAGTAAACGGGCCTGATCGCGGGTAATGCTTTCCTGCTCGTCGTAATAACCAAACAGGGTTTCAAAATCTTCAGCAGCCTCATCGATAAAATCAGTGCTCCGGTCGGAGAAAGCCTTAAAAGCCTTTACGCGAACCTGGTTGCTCAGGCTCTGGATGTTGGCCGATAAGAAGTACTGCTGTTTCAGTCGTTCCAGCGTAGAGCGCCCGGCACCACGACTAATACCTGAGGCCAGGTTTTTGCCCAGGTTGTTCAGGTTGTCCTGGTTAGAAGATACGAAGAGCGCTGCTGCATTATCGAGGGCTTCCCGCTTTTCTTTCATTACCTGATTGGCCACTTCGGTCTGGTCAACCAGCAGGGTGTAGTTCTCTACTGATTCATTGAGCTGATCGACCGTAGACTGCAGCATTTCCAGTTGGGTAGAGGCTTGAGTAAGTTCTTTAGCTTCCGCAATGGCCTGATCGAGGTCTTTCAGGCTGCTCCTTCCGTTCCGTAAAAATTTATCCGAGCCGGTAAGTCCGTACCCCCGAAACGCATACATGGCATTCAGGGAGTATCGCTCAATTTTATTGGCGATTTCCACTTCCGGCACATATTCTTCTCCCAGGTAACCGGTTTGTGTCCTGATGTTATTCATATTAACCAGGGCCAGTATTCCCAGACCCAGCGTTACTGCAATTAGCAGCCCAAATCCCACTCCCAGTTTTTTTCCCAGGCTAATGTTATTCCAGTTCATGGTTGCTTTCTTTTTACTTGACTAAATTTTATTACTGTTCGTTAGCTAATTCCTTTTCCTGCCCTTCCATTCCGGAAAGCGCTGTTTTTTCGGAGGTAGAAAAGACCTTGTCTACGTCAAGGATCATAATAAACTGATCATTTACTTTCCCTACCCCACTGATAAAGTCGTTCGCAGCGTTTTTCTGAATTGCCGAGGGGGGATCGATTTCATCGATTTCCATTACCTCCTGCACGGCGTCGACCAGTACGCCAACTTTTAGTTCTTCCTGTTCGTATTCTACCAGCATCACCACAATGCAGGTATTCACTGTATCTTCGGCTATGTTCATCCCGAATTTGATGCGCGAATCAATTACCGGCAGCACGTTTCCCCTCAGGTTAATGACCCCCCGCAGGTAGTCGGGCGAACGCGGTACCCTGGTGATACCGGGCACCTCCAGGATTTCCAGCACCTTGCCTACGTTAGTTGCGAACACTTCGGAATCGATGCGAAAGGTGAGGTAATAATTCAGTATACTTTCAGAAGTTTCCTGATCCATGAGTTTACTAATGCGTTTCCAGTTGAGAAAATGATTTAACAGCCCGGGTGGTATCCAGCACGAGGGCAATGGTACCATCGCCAAGGATGGTGGCCCCGGATATAAAATCCTGTTCAGTGTAATGCTTGCCGAGCGGTTTCAGTACCGCCTGGTACTCGCCAATAACCTGGTCAACGGCCAGGCCCACCCGTTGCCCTTCGTAGCTCACCGCCACAACCTGTTCAATATCCGGGGGAGTAGAATGATACCCGAACAAGTCTCTTAAATAGAACAGGGGCAATTGCTCCCCGTCAATTACGATGGAACCGTTAATGTTCTTAACCATTTGAGTATGGTTTACCTCGTAGCATTTGTCGATCACCATTAAAGGGATGACGTAACGGGTACCACTAATTTCCACCAGCAGGCCGTCGATAATAGACAGGGTAAGCGGAAGCGAAATGGTAATGGTGGTGCCAACACCAGGCTCAGACTCGATGCCTACCTCCCCACGAATTTCCTGGATTTTACGGCGTACCACGTCCATACCTACCCCTCTTCCGGAAAGGTCGGTTACCTGGCTGGCCGTTGAAAAGCCGGGGGCAAAAATCAGTTCCAGGCTCTCTTTTCGGCCGGGGTTTGCCCCTGCTGGCAACACCCCCTTGTCGATAGCTTTATTCCGGATTACATCCGGGTCAATTCCCTTGCCGTCGTCCTGTATCTCGATGATAACATTTGTTCCCGAGTAGTACGATTTCAGGTGAATGGTACCCGCAGCCGGTTTTCCGGCGGCCAGCCGGTCGGCTTCGCTTTCAATCCCGTGATCGATGCTGTTCCGGAAAATATGCAGCAGCGGATCGGCGAGCACATCAATTACCGATTTATCCAGTTCCGTGTCGGCGCCTTCGGTAATGAAATTAATCTCCTTGCCCAGGTCGACCGATAAATCGCGGACCAGCCGGCGAAAGCGGATGAGCAGCGATTCAATAGGAATAAGACAGATGTTGAAGGTTGAATCGCGCAGCCGCCTCGATACCTTTTCTATTTCTTCGGCAATAGCTATGAACTCGGGTTTGCGGCTCTCTTCGGCCAGCAAACTAAGCCGGGCCTGGGTAGTAACCAGTTCGCTTACCATGTTCATTAACTCGTCCAGTTTATCGGAGGCTACCCGGATGCTTCCCGACTGGCTCTTGCGGTTTTCACTTTTTCGTTTAACCTGACCGGGT
>CAZIWJ010000045.1:0-10534 GCA_964542855.1 uncultured Roseivirgaceae bacterium | reverse complement strand
CCGTACTGCTTCGGTGGTATACTTATCGAGTTGATTGAACGAATCGATAAACTTGTCGTCTTCCAGCAGGTTGTTTTCACTTAGCCGGGTAATTTCCAGGTCGCATTCATCTTCTACGAAAAGGAAAACATCTTTCAGTTCTTCTTCCGGTTCGGCCGTGTAAACCAGTATTTGCCAGTTTACGTAGCACTGGTTAGCAGACAGGCTGCTGAGTAGTGGAATATCCTGGGTTTGTGGCAGGACGTACATTTCACCGATTGCCCGCAGGTCGTCGATGAGCAAGATCGGATTAGTGCCGTTTGCCATAATATCGGCGTGCGGGTTAAAGCTTACCAGCCAGGTTGCTGCCTGTTCCTGTTTTTCAGCTGATAATGATTCGGTTACCGTGGTACTTCTCGTTACTTCCTGAATTTCGTTCATCAGCCGGTTGTGCGCTTCCTGTAAATCCGGATTTTGCAACTGCG
The DNA here is from genome assembly GCA_964542855.1 of uncultured Roseivirgaceae bacterium. GTDB lineage: Bacteria > Bacteroidota > Bacteroidia > Cytophagales > Cyclobacteriaceae > CAZIWJ01. Next base: position 10,070 of record CAZIWJ010000045.1, on the reverse strand, counting down.
CGTCGTCCAGCAGGCGGTTCAGGTGATCCGTTGCCCGCAGGGTAAGGGATAGCAACTGTTCGGTAACCTTACGCTCGCCGTTGCGGACGGAGTCGTAGATGGTTTCCAGGTGGTGGGTAAGTTCGCCAATTAGGTCGTAGCCAAACATGTTGCTACTGCCTTTAAGGGTATGCATAACCCGGAAAACCTGCTCAATAGCGCCGGATTCCTCTTTGTGGTTTTCCAGTACCAGCAGGGCTTCCTCCAGTTGCTCGAGTAATTCCCGGGCTTCTTCGTTGAATATCCCTTTAAAATCGGCCATTATCGAATCACTTTTTTAACCGTGGCCAGTAACTTGTCCTGGGCGAATGGTTTTACAATCCAGCCGGTTGCCCCGGCTGCTTTAGCTTCCTCTTTTTTCTGCTTTTGCGATTCGGTGGTAAGCAATAAAATGGGAGTGAACTTAAAGCTGTCTAGCTGGCGCACTTCTTTAATCAGCTCAATCCCGTCGAGGTTGGGCATGTTTAAATCGGTAAGCACCAGATCAACAGGACTTTTTTCTAGTAGCGAGAGGGCTACTTTTCCATCAACGCCGGTGGTAACGGTGTAACCGGCACTTTCCAGGGTGAATTTCACTACTTCCCGAACACTTTCTGAATCGTCAACAACTAGTATATGCTTGCTCATTACTTAATTATTCAATAAATGCACTTTTGAGTTTCTGGCTGATCCCGGCCGAGTTGAGGATATCCCTGATCTCATCCGGAAGCTCTGTTAAAAAACCTGTTTTCTGTTTTTTTTCCTTCGCCGACCGGGCGTAAGCTAATAGTACCTGTACCCCGGCCAAATCGATACTTTCCACATCCTTCAGCCTGATGCTGATATTTTCAAATTCCAGCCCGGCCATCATCTTGTTTTTTAGCTCTTCAGCATTGGCAATGGTAAGGTTACCACTCAGGGTCATTTCCGGAATGTTGTGATCAACGGATAATTCTACATTCATACCTTACAGGTTAAAATAATTCCACATCAACTGAATCGCCTGCGGAATCGATTATATTGCAAAGCTCCGGGTATTCCCGGAATACCTTACGGTACAACTCCCGCTCTTCTTCCATGGTAAAGATTTCCGCCACACTCGTTATGAGGGTGGGCAACCCGGTTACTTCGGTTGGTGGTACTTTCTCTTTTCTATCTGCCAGCAAACGATAATTGAAAGACAGCTCACGAAGCAGATCGGCAAGTTCAATTCTTTTAGGTTCATAGTTCAGCTGCATGGATTTGCTAACTTTCAACCCTTTACTTCCTTCCCTGTATTGCTGTTCCAGGGTTAAAAACTGCATGTCGGTTTTCTGCCCGATTTCACCAAGCAGGAAGTATATATATTCCGATACCCAGGCGGTAAGCTGAACCAGGTTCTGAGAGGTATTTACTGCTTCCTCCCGTTGCCTGAGCAGTAGGTTATTAATTAACTGAACGTGTTCAATTTGCTGGACGTAGCGGTCGAAAAACTGGAATGCCGGAACCGTTTTTCCCAGTAAGCCTGCGGTTTCGAGATTCCTTTTTTCGGCCAGTTTAATGAGGAACCTGGTTTTAGCGGTAAACCGGATGGCCGTTTGCCCCATTAGGCCAATAATATCATTACAGTTACCATCGAGGTAGTCGATGACTTCTTCAAATTTCCGGTTTCTCTGGAGTAACGTTAAAAAATCGTCCGCTATTGGGCTGTTCATTGCTTTAAAAGTTATTTACGTACCAGAATTCTGCGTGTAATTAAGGGATTACCTTGTTCATTTTTTCGTCAGAAGGGGCTACAACCAAACCCGCGTAAGATTTGATTCACGGTAAACAAAAAGTAGCTGGCAAAGCTGCGTGGTTTAAAACAGGTCGACCGAAATTTTCTGGGCAAAGAAAGTAATGGAATACCCATCCGATACCCGGGAAGTTGTTTGCGTTAGCAGCACCGTTACGTCTTCACTTTCCTGGTTAGTGAAATTCACTTCCGTTCTTACGCCCACACTAATTTTATTTTCATCCTGCCTGATGAATACCCCCCGGATTTCACCCTTTTCGTTAATGTCCAGCTCTACCGGCAGCAGGTTATTGATACCTCTTCCCATTACATTTTTGCGCGGCACCCCCCATATTTCCTCGGCCGCCGCATTCATAAAATCGATGTTTCCGTGATCGTTAATGGAAATTACCCCGTCTACGCAGCCTTCCAGGATGGTTACATTCTTTTCCTTTTCCTGTTCCAGGGCAGCGATGTGGTCTTTCATTTCATCCTTGGCTTCCTTCAGTCGCTGGCTGATGTTCTGCTGTAAGTCTTCCAGTTCGGACGTATACTTCTTCAGCTTTTCCTGTTTCTCCTGCAATGCCCGGTTTTGCTTATCCGCTTCCAGCGCCAGCTCTTTTTCCAGGGTTACATTCTGCCCCAGCAAAATTACGCTGATGGCTTTACCATTTACATCGTAAATTACATCGAGGCTACCCCGGAGCCAGACGTACTTCCCTTCCCTGTTAGTAAAACTGAACTCATGCTTGTAAAAGCCATCATGGTTCATCACATCCCAGGCCTTGTTATTTTCCAGTTCTTCCCTGGTTTTCGGGGTAAACAATTTTTCTAGAGGGAGGCCTTTAACGTCGTTTAATTCTACTTCCAGGTCGTTCAAAAACTGGTTATTGGCTGATACAATTTTATAATCCATATCCATTTCCACCACAGAGTTCGACCGTTGAATGGCTTCCATGCGGTAGCGGTAATTCAGGGAATGGTTTTTAGTTTCAGTGATATTAGCCTGCATGGCCACGTATTTAATCAATTCCCCGTTACTATCGAACACCGGGTTGATGTTCAAAGAGATCCAGTAGGTTGATCCGTTTTTATGGTAGTTCAGGATTTCCTCGTAAAAAGGTTCCTGTTTTTCCAGTTTTTGACTAATCCGTTGCACCGTTACCCTGTCGGTTTCCGGTCCCTGTAGTACAGCACCTGGTTTTTGGCCTTTTACCTCATTCAAGGTATAGCCGGTTAGCTGCTCAAACCCATGGTTAACGTATTCGGCGTAGCCGTATTGATCGGTAATAACCACGGCACTGCTCGATTCGTTGGCCACTAGCGACAGTAGCTTTACTTTCTGCGATTCCTTTACCTGCTGAGTAATATCGTAGGCAAATTTAATTACCTTAACAATTGCTCCGTTGTTATCTTTAATTGGTGAATACGAAGCCTGCAGCCATACTTCATCGCCCGTATGGCTGAGTCTTCTGAATACCCCGCTTTGTGTTTCCCCGGCCCTGAGCTTATCCCAGAAGGCGTCGTATTCTTCGCGGGTAAATTCATCGTCGGGAATTAAATCGAGGTGTTCCTTCGTTTTCAGGTCTTCCAGGGTGTAGCCCATTGTTTGGAGGAAAAAAAGGTTTGCATCTTTTATGCGCCCTTTGGTATCGAATTCAACGGTAGCGAGGGCCTGGTCAATCCCTTTGATGTACCCGTTCAGTTCGGCCTCTTTGCGCTTCATTTCCTCCTGGGTGGCCTGCATCTCCTCATTGTTCTGCCGCATTTCTTCTTCCTGCATGCGGAGCATTTCCTCCCGCTGGCGCGATTGTTCCAGCAACAGGCGGGTTTGCTCGGTAACTTTGGTTGAGGCAAAAGTGGTAGCGATAATTTCCCCCACCCTTTCAATAAAATTAATCTTGTACTGCTGTAGGGGTTCGAAGGAAGCCATTTCAATTACCCCTTCAATTTTTTCGTTTACCTTCAGGGGCGAAACCACCAGGTGGCCCGGAGTAGCTTCTCCCAAACCTGAAGTAATGTAAACGTAATCTTGCGGAATGTTCGTGAGGTAAGTGGTTTCCTGTTCAATGAAAGCTTGCCCCACCAGGGTTTCACCCGGTTTCAGTTTGTGCTCCCGGTATTTCTTTTTGCTGTAAGCATAAGCTGCCACCAGTTCCAGGTGAGTATTTCCTTCTTCATTTTCTTCGGCCATGTATATACCGCCCTGGTTGGCCCCCATGTAATTGACCAGGTAAGAGAGTACCCGGTCGGCTATTTCTTCTTTGGTGGTGTTGGTCTGACGTAATATGTCACTTACTTCGGCCAGGCCCCGGGTAGCGAACTTTTCCTCCGCTTCCTTTTCGCTGGCTATCCGAAGGTTATCGCGCATTTCAAGCAGGGCCGAACCCAGCCCGTCGTGGGTGTCCACTTCCACGTCGCACTCCAGATCACCGCTAGCCATACTTTCGGCGAACTTTTTATTCCGCTCAACCACATCGAGCTGGTCGTTCATTTTTAGTATGGTACTAACACCGCCCAGGGTTCGGCTGTGCAGGTCGTAGGCCGTGTACCCGCAGAGGACGAAAATTACTCCAGCCAGTGATACGTGGAAAATGTACGTTGTGAGGCTCATATACTCCAGCTGGGTGAAGTAAATTTCTTCCATTCCGGCATATTGTAACCAGGCAAACAATCCGTGATGTGCCACCACAAAAGTGGCCATGGGTATTTGCAGTTTCCAGTTCTGGTATATCACCAGCGCAATGGCGCCAATAAAAGCAAAGAAGTGCATCTCGAACAGGCCGTGCATCTGGTAAATAAACTGGGCCATGAACAGGCCGTAAACCAGCCCGGCCACGTAATGATGTACCTGGCGACGGGGAAACGTAAACTTGGCAGCGTAGTACAATAACAGGTTCAGGGCACCTACCCCAAGCCCCATGAGCCAGGTTTCGTAGAAAAAGGCCAGGAAAGTACCAAAAGCATAATACAGAATAAGTAGAACCTCCGTATAGAAGTCTGCGCTCTTATAAATCTTATCCAGGAAAGGCGTGAACCTGTTTTCCAGCAAGGTACGGTCATTGAATTTCATACACCTGTTATTATAGCCTCCCATGGTGAGAGTACTTTTTCACAAGCACTATATTCTTCTATAACCGTGATTTAAACCAGCGTGAATTGAGTATTATCTTACTACTGTTGCAAAAAGCCAATAATTGATGTGAAATAGAATGAAACAAAAAAACTGCCCGCACGGAATTAAAAACCATGCGGGCAGACAGCAAACTTAAAAATTAACACCGGCCAGGAGGGCCCTGAAGCGGGTTTACTTTTTAGGCGGACGTTTTTTGTATACCGGTACTGTACTGCAGGGTTCACCGTACATAATGGTTTTCACCCCCTGCTCCTGAAGCAAACGCGTAAGTTCGGTGTAGGCTGCTACCGGAACGCTTTCATCGCCACAGCCTTTCACCACCACACGAGCGTCTTCGTACTCCTGCCAGTTTTGCGCCTGTAACGTTTCAGCATACAGTTTTCTGTTCACTTCTTCCCGGTTGCCGTACATTACGTTACGGGCAATCGGCGTGAGTTTGGTTACCAGTAGCATAAAAGCCCAGGTAGGAACGATGGCATCTACCGAGCAGTAAACCCCAACGTTTTTGCCTTCGTACTGTTCCCAGTTATGGTCTTTTAAGAAAGTCCGGAAATCTTTTTCGCGTAATATCATGCCCTGGAATAACTGGTTGGCAATATCCAGGTCGGTAACTTCACCTTGCGGTTTAAATGTAGCCAGATCAATAGTTAGCAGCCCGCTTTTGGCTACCTTATTTACAATTGGTTGCTCTTGTTCAGTCATAGGATATGTATTTTGTTTCTAGTTACGTTTTTTTGGTTTTGTGGTTTGAAAAGGTTTCAGGTAGTCTGGCGTAAAATAGGCCAGGTCTTTAAATTCCTGATTCTCGTACGCCCGCTGTACCAGCCTGCCGGCATTACGGGCTAGTGGTAATGGGTGAAACAGGAATCGGGCGTTGGAATGGTTAATTAGCCCGCTGAATTTTCCGGCCCCGCTACCGAAGAAGTAAACCGGTTGTTCATTTAATTCAGCAGAAAAGCTCTGCTCGTCCAGCACCAGCGGACGGCTTTTCTCCAGCACCTGCTGGCTGAAAGTCAGGGTTTGGGTATACACCTCCATGCGCCGGGCATCCATCATGGGCACCAGCAAGGCCTCTTCAACCACGTACGGGGCTACCCCGGCTGCCAGCCCGGTGAGGGTATCGTAGGCCAGCAAGGGAATATCGAGGGCAAAGCACATTCCCTTGGCAGCCGATACGCCGATGCGCAGGCCGGTGTACGATCCGGGCCCTCCCGATACAGCTACTGCCGACAGGTCGCTGCGTTGCACCCCGGCCATTTCCATCACCTGCTGTATAAGGGGGTGTAACTTGCTGGCGTGCGACAACTCCCGGTGCACTGCGGCTTCGGCCAGCAGTTCGCCTTCTTCGTGCAGGGCTACCGAACACACCGGGCTGGCCGTATCGATGACTAGTATTAAAGGCATTGTTACTTTTTCTGGAAAACTACGCATTAATAGGTATATTCACGTTAATAGTTTACTCGAATGGATCGTATAGAGCAGCTTTACCCACACTACCTTTCCAGTACCGGGGTTTCTACCGATACGCGTACCCTGAAACCCGGCATGGTGTTTTTCGCCCTTCGCGGCCCCAATTTTAACGCCAATAAACTGGCGAATCAAGCCCTGGAGCAGGGTGCTTTGCTGGCAGTGATCGACGACAAGCAGTACGCAACAGATCGAACCTTCCTGGTTAGCGATGTACTTACTACCCTGCAGCAACTGGCTACCCACCACCGAAAGCAGTTAACCCTCCCGGTTTTGGGCATTAACGGCACCAACGGGAAAACGACCACCAAAGAACTGGTAAATGCAGTGCTGGAAACCCGTTACAAAACCTTTGCCACCCGCGGCAACCTGAACAACCACATCGGGGTTCCCCTAACCCTGCTTTCCACCCCGGAAGATACCGAAATGCTGGTGGTTGAACTCGGGGCCAATGCCGTAGGCGAAATTGCTGCCCTTTGCTCCATCGCCCAGCCTACCCACGGGCTAACCACCAACATCGGCAAGGCCCACCTGGAAGGCTTCGGCGGACTGGAGGGGGCCATTCGCGGGGAAAGCGAACAATACGACTACCTGATTAAAAACAACAAACCGGCTTTTTTGCATTCGCAAGACCCGATCCTGGCCAATATGGCCAAACGGTTTCCGGAAAAGCCCATTACCTACCCGGCTCCTGGCGACTTCCTGCACGCTGAACTACTCAGCAGCCAGCCGTTTATTGTATACCGCACCGAGGAGGGACATGAAATAACCACGCAGTTACCAGGCAGGTATAATTTTGTGAATATTGCCGCTGCATTGTGCGTGGGTAAGTACTTTGGGGTAAACATGAACGAGGCCCACCGGGCAGTAGCTGCTTATGCACCCCGGAATAATCGCTCGGAAATCGTTGAAAAAGAAGGAGTAACCATTATCATGGATGCCTATAACGCCAACCCCGATTCCATGAAAGTAGCCGTAGAAAACCTGCAGGAAATGCAAAATACGCACCGGGTGGCCATCCTGGGCGACATGTACGAACTGGGCAGCAGTACGGAAGAAGAACACCGGGGTACCGGGCGCCTGCTTCGCCAGGCGGGCATTGAAACCGTTTACCTGTGCGGCGAGTACATGCAGCATGCGGCCCGGGAACTGCCCGAAGCCAGGTACTTCGCCAATAAACAGGAACTGGCCGATTTCCTCGATACCCAACAATTTTCCAATACAACGCTTTTACTAAAAGGTTCCCGGGGAATGGCCCTGGAAACGTTACTGGATCACATTAACGCTGATAAATGAATAAACTTTACCTGTCTGTTCTCCTGTTATTCCCCCTTTATGCATTGGCCCAGACCGAAGGAACCGACTCCCTCCCCACCCTGCGCCTCAGCGGTTACGCCGACGTATATTTTGCTCACTTCACCAACGAAACCGCGCCCAATGAATTGCAACCTTACACCACGGCAGCCAACCGCAACAACCGCTTTAGTTTGAATGTAGCCCAGATTGGGGCTCACTACCGTTCGGAAAAAGTGCGGGGGAATATCATTATTCATTACGGCGACATTATGGAAGCCACCTGGTCTACCACCTTCCGGGCCGTGCAGGAGGCTAACATCGGGGTGAACCTGGGCGACGACTGGTGGGTAGACGCCGGCTTTTTCGCCACCCACATCGGTACGGAAAGCTTTTTACCGAAGAACAACCTACTGGCTTCCACGGCGGTAGCTACCTTTAACGAACCCTTTTACCAAAGCGGGGTGAAATTATCGTACGGCGGGTTTTCGGAGCTCGACTTCGAATTCTGGGTATCGAGCGGGTATAACGGGTTCCTCGATAACAACGATGCCAAGTCGGTGGGAATCCTGCTGAGCTACCACTTGAATGAGCATACCCGTTTAACTTACACTAACATTTTTGGCCGGGAATCGGCCGATGATGCCGACCTGGAGCAGTTCCGAACTTACCATAACCTGTACCTGAATGCCCGGCCTGCTGAATTCCTGGAAATTATTGCCGGGGGCGATTTCGGCACCCAATCGAATTCCGATATCAATAACCCCAACCAGACGGCCATTATTTTTAATGCGCTGGCTACAGTACGGTATTATTTCCGGGATGACTTTTCTGCAACCTTTCGTGGTGAAATTTTTCAGGACCCGGAAGGGTTTATATCGGGCACTTTCTTTGGCAATAACGGCTTACGGCAGGGCCTGCAACTCGGCGGGTTTACTTTAGGTGCGGAATACCCACCCATTCCGAATGCCTATGCCCGGCTGGAAACCCGCTACCTGGTGCTGGACGACAACCTGGATATATTCACCAGTAACGAACAGCCCGCCAGTACCCGGCTGGAAATCCTGGCTACGCTTGGATTTACGTTTGATAAGCTTTTTACTCTCGATTAATGATGTATACCCCTTTGCTCGATTTCCTGTCTGATTTACAGCAAAACAACAACAAGGAATGGATGGATGCCAACCGGGAACGATACCTCGAGGCAAAAGCCTTGTTCGAAGAACTGGTTACCGACCTGCTGGCCGAGATTGTTCAGTTCGATGAATCGCTGGTTGATGTAATGCCCAAAGATTGTATTTTTCGAATTAACCGGGACGTTCGGTTTTCGAAGAACAAAGCCCCTTACAAAGATAATTTTGGCGCAGCGATGTCGGAAGGGGGCCGCCATTCCAACAATGCCGATTACTATATTCACATCCAGCCCAACGGCGAGTCCTTTCTCGGGGGCGGAATTTACATGCCTCCGGGCGAAGTGTTGAAGAAAATTAGGCAGGAAATTGATTACAATGCGCCGGAGCTGAAAAGCATTGTGGAGCAACCCGATTTTAAAGACACCTTTAAATTTATTCAGGGAGAGAAACTGAAACGGGCCCCCAGGGGATACGACGAGAACCACCCGAATATTGAATTCCTGAAGCTAAAAAGTTTCGTGGTTTTATCGCCAATTGGCGACGAGGAACTGGCGCAGCCCGACTTTGCGAAGCAGGTAGCCCGCCGCTTTAAAATTATGTCGCCCTTTATTAATTACCTGAACGTAGCGGCGAGTTGACGGGAAGTAAACCGAAGGCTTCAGTATTGGAATTTTCAGTAATAATTTAGCCCCGGTGGTTGGGGAGCTGAAAAAAAACCAGGTTGCACATCTTGTTCGCCTTCCCTATGCTAAAACTAAATGTAAAAGTTGCTAAACCTGGTGGCCATGCGTACTTAAAAACGCCAGGGGCAACCTTATTGCATTGTAAAGCAGTGAGTAAACTTCTTCCCCTAAAAATTTAATTTATATATGCATCGGGGCACCGTCTCTTTACGTAACTTCGCCCTAATCATTATTTATAATAGAAAAACCAATTGTAATGATCAATGCAACAACTCACCTGGGCAGGTTCAGGATAGTAGCCATAGCGGAAGGAATTAGTTACTTGTTGCTGCTTTTCCTCGCCATGCCCCTGAAATACCTGGCTGATATTCCGTCGCCGGTACGGTATGTAGGCTGGGTGCACGGGTTACTATTTGTACTTTACTGCCTGTTTCTACTGCTGGTGTGGATTAACAACCGATGGTCTTTCCTGAAAGTGCTCACCGGCTTTGTTGCCTCTCTGCTACCATTCGGAGCCTTCTGGTTCGACCGCCGCATTCGGGACTAACGGTGGAGTGTTATTTCTCGTACCGGTTATTAGCATCAGT